>JAYTWB010000262.1:0-10139 GCA_043743655.1 Cyanobacteriota bacterium
CAAAAATGCTAGTCCCACTGGAAGCAGTGGGATTTTTATTGCCAAATATACCTAATGGTCGCATAAATTTATTGCATAAATTCACTATTGAAATACTTAGGTTACATAGCAGTAGTTTTAAAAATAATTTTAAATGATTTTTAAAACTATAAAGGAGAAGAAGAAGACACTTCAGCCCCTCTACTTCTTTATAATTACTAATATAACTTCTACATAACTTTGATATATCTTTTTGATAACAAAATCATCATAGAAGTCACTTTTAAATAATTAAAAGTGTGAATAATACATATATAAGTAGCGCAGTATAGCAGAATGAAGAAATGCTATATTCGACGGTTTACTTTGGTAATGTAAAGATGAGATTATTATGTTCTGGACAGCAGATCGCATTTATTCTCAAGGTATCGAACAAGCTCAGAAAGAAATTTACGAATTCTTTCTAAAAGTTGTGCGCCATAAGCACCCAGAAGAAGTATTAGTAGACTTTAAGACTTTATTTATAGATTTAGGCGATCGGCAAAATCCTGAAATCGCTCAAGCGCTCGACCAGATTTTGACAGCTTACAATGAGAAAGAATTTTTCTCCACTTTAAGGCGTTGTTGTTACATCTTGATTAACAACTGGACAGTTAGCAACAATCGATTCTATATTCAATCTTTAATTGATATTTTTAACCATTCTACAATCTATAAATCAACTCCATCTGCTAAGTTACAGACTCTAAGAGTATGGTTACAACTATTCATTAAAAGTGAAGATTTTCAAGCATTCAAACTATTTACTCTCTACATTGAAACCCATTGTTATCTTGATCAAAATTGGAGTAATCGCTTTGCATCTTATTTGCTAGCTTATGAGTATATAAATCCGACAAGTTCGGTGGAACAAAGGCAAGCTGCAAACTTATTAGCTCAAAAGATGAAAGAGCAATTCAAGTTTAATTTAGCTATGTATACTGCTCGTTTAAGTCATCGTTCATCGCTACAAAATACACCATATAATCCTACTAGCTTAAGTGACAATGTTCTACATTTAGTCACACTTATGTTGACTAAAAAGAGCATTCTTAATTGCAAAAGTTTAGCTGAGAGCTTTTTGGAAAGTATTCATGATTTATCTTATCAAGACTTTAAAATTAGCTTGCTTGAATATCTTGATTTTTCAATCGCTGATCCAGAAATATCTAAGTCAGTGCAGATAAAGCTGCACGATGGATTGTTTGGATTAAAATCATCGCGTCATCAATATCCTGTTAATCCATCTTTGATTTTAAAAGTTTCTAAGTATTTAATCGGCGAATTTACGATCAGCGATCGCGGACAACCAACGGAGTTATTTAACATTTTACTGCACCATACTAATCCTATTAATTTAGTAGTCTTATTATTAAAACTTCTATTACTAAATGAATCTATCCGTCCTCATTTAGAACTAAGAATTGCTAAGACTATTAAGTATTACAGTCAATTTAGTGAAGCAAAATGTAAATCGGTGATTGCATTTATCGATATGCTCAATATTGCTCTAGCGATTTATGCGGGTGAGACTCACTATAATATTGTGCGAATGAATCCATCTGTTGCCGATTCTGTGGATAACATAGAGGGAAATACTAGCTCAGATTCACAGACATCTAAATTTAATGCTAGTGAATATCGCATTTTTTCGCAGATTCGATCTAACTAACTGATGTTAATTTCCCTCACCCCTAGCCCCTCTCCCTGTGGGAGAGGGGAACAAGATTAGATTTTACTCTCTTCCAAAGGGAGGGCGAGGTGAGTGTGATCTTCCACCTAACATCAGTTAGTTAATGAATTTTTTTAGGGCTTCTAGAGTTATTGTGTAAGGTGGATAGCGCCACTTGAGATCAAAACGGAAAGAATTCTTAAGGACACTCTTCCGATGAGAGAATATATCAAAGCTTGCTTTGCCATGATAGCTCCCCATACCACTATTGCCAACTCCACCAAATGGAAGTTCAGGATTGCCCAGATGCATGATCGTATCGTTAAAGCATCCACCGCCGAAAGACACTTCTTTGAGGATTTTTTCTTGATTCTGTTTGTCGTTAGAAAACAGATAGAGTGCGAGTGGTTTGGCTTGAGAATTGACGAAGGCGATCGCTTCCGAGATTTGGTCGTATTCTAAAATTGGTAAGATTGGACCAAAAATCTCTTCGGACATTAGTTTTGAGTTAAGCGAGACTTGATCGATCAATGTTGGCGCAATAAAGCGATCGCTCCGATCGCTTTGACCGCCGATCAAGATTTTGCCTTGATCGAGTAAATTAACTAAGCGATCAAACTGACGATGATTAACAATTCGCGCAAAGTCGGTGCTTTGTTGAGGATCGTCACCGAAGAACGTTTTTATACATTCTGTCAACTTCTGGATTAAGGCTGGTTTAATGCTTTTTTGGACTAATAGATAATCGGGCGCAACACAGGTTTGACCCGCATTATAGAACTTGCCCCAGATGATGCGCTTGGCTGTAGTTTCTAAGTTGCAGTCTGCATCAACAATACAAGGGCTTTTGCCGCCGAGTTCTAGGGTTACAGGAGTAAGGTGTTTAGCGGCTGCTTCCATAACGATCTGACCGATTGCCGTTCCGCCTGTAAAGAAAATATGATCAAATTTTTCAACAAGTAATTCTTGATTGACTTCAACTCCACCTTCGATCGCCGTAATAAAAGCTGGATCAAAGTTGGTGTTGATGATTTTAGCGATCGCATTAGATGTATTTGGCGTATGCTCAGATGGTTTCAGAATCGCGCAATTTCCTGCGGCGATCGCCCCAATCAGAGGATGAATTGTGAGGGCAAAGGGATAATTCCAAGGGGCGACAATCAGGACAACACCTAGAGGTTCAGCATAAATAAAACTAGAACTAGGAAATAAATTAATCGGAGTCCCAACTTTTTTGGGTTTCATCCAAGATTTAAGATGTTTTAAAACATATTTAATCTCTGAGAGCAGAATCAAAATCTCGCTACCAAATACCTCGATTGCGGGTTTGTGGAGATCATCATAAACAGCTTTAAGAATTGAATCTTGATGTTCTTTAATCAACTCTGAGAGTTTGTTCAGTTGAGCAACTCGAAAATCATAATCTTTAGTTTTTCCCGTTGCAAAAAAAGCACGTTGCTTGGCGATCGTTGCTTTGATATCGAGGCTTGTATCTAGTATGGTCGTCATAAGTTTTCAGGTAAATCCAAAAAAATCCAGCCAAGTTTTGTCTACTATAACAATCGTGGCAAATATCTTGTCGTAATCCCAAGCTATATTCTTCGCTGTATTCTTGACAGAGCCAAGAATACAGCTTGAGATTTGGTTGCGTCTTTGCCCCTATAGGATGAGGCAAAGTTAGCTGATCACAGCTTAATATATGTTCAAAAGATGTGTAGCAAAAAACAAAAATGACAGTTTTAGATCAATATTTTGAACTTTCTGATCGGGCTAATGCTGACGAGCAGGCTTTTAACGAGTTGGTTGAACTATTTGCTGAACAAGCTGAAGTACAACCATCAGGGGCGCGTAAAGTTATTGGTAAAGATGCGATCGCTCAGTTGTATCGTAAATTTTTTGGTGCTTATTCGGGGATGCAACGAGTTTGGACGACCAGAAGGACAGAGAATGGACTAGAAGCTATTTGGGCGATCGCTGGCAAACGTGATAGTGGTGAACTATTTGCGATGCAAGGCAGACATATTGCCGAAGTTGATGCCCACGGCAAAATCTACGCCCTAGAAGTTCATGTCTCCAAAGCTAATTAAGCAATTTGATCAATCTCCTGAAGAGTTTCTAGAAAGCTTTGATCGGTTTGGCATTTGTTTGGGTTTAGAACGCATTCAACAGTTGCTTGATTCTCTCGGAAATCCGCATCAACAAATTCCTATAGTTCATGTTGCAGGCACGAATGGAAAAGGTTCTGTTTGTGCTTTTTTGCTATCGATTTTACAAGCTGCGGGCTATCGTGTAGGGCGATACACTTCGCCACATCTACTCAACTGGCGAGAGCGGATTACGATTAATGGTGAATGGATTAGTACTCAGGATTTGCGGGCAGCTTTGGATCAAGTTAATCAAGCGATCGCGCTCGATTTTCTACCGACTCAGTTTGAAGTACTCACAGCCGCGATGTGGTGGCATTTTGCACAGCAGAAAAAACTAAAAAATCTTGATATTGCAATTATTGAGACTGGATTGGGCGGGAGATTAGATGCGACCAATGTCTGCGATCGCCCCTTAGTTTGTGCAATCACCTCAATTTCACTAGATCATTGCCAACAATTGGGTAATACCTTAGCCGCGATCGCTGCTGAAAAAGCAGGAATCATCAAACCTAAATGTGATGTCGTCATTGCCGAAAATGCTCCTGAAGCGATCGCCGTTTTCCGCGCAAAAGTTGCCGAATCTGAATCACCTGTGACTTGGGTTAGTGCTAGCGATCGCGCCACTGATCGCATAAATAATTACCCTAAAGGTGATGCAGAAGCTATCTATCAAGGGTTTGATCAAGGTTTCGCATATTCCTTGCCATTGTTAGGTAAACATCAGTTACTTAATTCGGCTATCGCGATCGCCGCCGTTCAATCATTAAGAAGTCAAGGTTGGCAAATTAGCGATGAAGCCTTGCGTGCAGGACTAGCCAACACTGAATGGGCGGGACGACTGCAATGGATAGAATTTAACTTAAATGGGAATCTCTGCAAAATCTTGATTGATGGAGCGCACAACCTCGGGGCGGCAGAAAGTCTGCGGCAATTTGTTGATGAAAATTTTCCGACTCAGCGTAAACGCTGGATAATTGGCATTCTCAATACTAAAGACCAATCTGGAATTTTGCAAGCTCTTTTGCATCCTGATGACTTACTATTCCCAGTACCCGTTCCCAATCTCGCCACTACTTCGGCACAGGCTTTAGCAAGACTTGCCGCGCCCATGATCAGGACAAAACCTCAGGCTTATTCCAGTCTAAAGTCAGCACTAGAAGCCGCTTATAGTCTTCCTCAAGTCTTCCCACCACTTTTAGCGGGAGAACAACCTCCTAGTGCATCAAACTCCGATGATATTGTCATTCTGTGTGGCTCTCTATATCTAGTCGGAGCGTACTTGGCTGAGTATGCTTAGATTTCACTTCAGCCCCAAGTAGTTTAGTCATCTCTTTGACATCAATATTTTCCCAATCGACTCGATACAATTGTAATGGCTCTTCTTTCCCTTTTACCTTAATTGGTTCTAGCTTTTCTAAAGGTAAATTAAATTGGGAAATATGAGTCATTGTACTCTCAGAGACAAAGATTTCTCCAGCCTGAGCAGCTGTGCAAATGCGACTAGCGACATTCATGGTATCGCCGATATTGGTGTATTGAATCAGGTTTTCGGAACCAATATTACCTGCGGCGACCATACCTGTATTTAAACCAATATGGATATGGATTTGCAGATCACGTCCTTGTTTAGCCCATTCTTGATTTAACTCTCTCATCGCCCATTGCATCGCGATCGCCGCCTTGACTGCCATAATCGCATCATCTTCTTTTTGATAAGGCGAACCCCATACAGCTAGCAGAGCATCGGCAATGTACTTCTCTAATGTGCCACCAAAGGGGAAAACAATATCTTCGACCATCACCTTAAAGTATTCATTGAGAAATTCGAGAACCTTGCGCGGCTGCATTTGTGAAGTCATTTCTGTAAAGCCGCTAATGTCAGAGAACAGTGCCGTCACTTCTGTTTCGACAATCCAATTTAAGTCCCAACCTTCTTCAATTCTTTGGCTAACTGCGGCTGGAAAAAACCGCTCTAGTTTAGTACGGCGAATCGTTTCAGATTTCATGTTGCGATAGAGATTAGCATTTTCGATCGCGATCGCCGCTTGGTTGGCAAGGCTGCTCAAAAATTCTAAATCTTCCTTTTGATAAGCATGACCGCGAGATAAATTATCAACATATAGCACCCCGATCGCTTGATCTCTTGGTTTCAAAGGAGTACACATCGCCGCTTGGATCGATTGTCTAATGATCGATTGGGAATTATCAAAACGATCATCAAGAGAAGTGTCGTCACTGATAATTGCATCACCTTGCGTTAATACAAAATTTGTGATTTTTCGACTATAAAAATCAAAATCGGCGATCGCATTAGGATTGCTAAATTTGTAAGCTTTTGGTTCTAGCTTCCCTGTTTTCTCATCAACTAGCAACAATACCGCGCGATCAACCGACATGATCTTGAACAATAATTCTAAAATCTTTTCAGGTAAAGCAGAATAAGTCTCGGGAGAAGCTAGCTCTTGGCTGACTTCGAGTAAAACGCGTAACTTTGCGGATGTACGCTGCGAATGATCGGTGTCAGGAATCAGCAGCACTGATCCTTGTGGCGATCGCTTCGGCGGCTGCAATAAATCTTGCATATTCACGCGAGATTTTTCTGGAGAAACTCGGACTAGAATCGATGGACTTAAAATCGGATGAGGGACTGTCGCGACAGGATTTGAACTAGAACTAGCAACATTACTAGAAACACTGGGCAATTCATCAACTAATCGAAATACAACACTACCAAACTGCACCAGATCGCCATTACTTAGCTTTAGCTTTGGTTGGAGCTTTAGCTTTGGTTGGATGATTTTGCTTTGATTAACAAATGTTCCATTACTGCTATTGAGATCGGTCACAAATATGCCTTTATCTGTCAACTCAATTTCAGCATGATGACGCGATAAGCTGCGAGCATCATCTTCAACAACAATAGTATTATCTAGTCCACGCCCGATTGTATTTATTCCATGTCGTAGATCACAGACACGTTCATGGGGAGTTCCAAAATTTTGGATAATATAAGGCATATTTTTAGGGGATTAGTCTAGAGAAGAAAGCCTAATTAGCTAATTCCACTACAGAAGTAACTGTTAAAACTCTCATATCATTGATAATGAAATCAAACCTATTATCCCATTTTTATCCATGTTCACAACTACGCTAGAAGTGCAATCTCCAGTCCAAGCAACTACTCAGGTGTCACCTGATGCGATCGCCGAATTTAACGAATATGTGATGAATACCTACGCCCGTTTTGCGATCGCCTTAGAACGCGGCGCAGGTTGCCTCGTTTGGGACAGCACAGGCAAAGAATATCTAGATTTTGTGGCTGGCATTGCGACTTGCACGCTGGGACACGCACATCCCGCCATGGTAAAAGCCGTAACCGAACAAATCCAAACCTTGCATCACGCTTCTAATTTGTTCTATTTTGCACCCCAAGGTCAATTGGCTAAATGGCTGGTACAAAATTCTTGCGCTGACAAAGCATTTTTTTGTAACTCTGGCGCTGAGGCAAATGAAGGCGCAATCAAACTAGCGCGTAAATATGCCCACACCAAACTAAATATCGCCGACCCGCTAATTTTAACTGCTAATGCGAGTTTTCATGGACGCACTCTCGCCACTGTCACCGCCACAGGGCAGCCCAAATATCACAAAAATTTTGCGCCGCTTGTATCAGGTTTTGACTATATTCCTTATAACGATATCGCCGCCCTCGAAGTCGCGGTCACAAAGTATGAAGGTCGGCTCTGCGCGATTATGCTTGAACCTCTACAAGGTGAAGGTGGTGTAAATCCCGGCGATCGCGCTTATTTTGCGCGTGTTCGTGAGATTTGTGACGAGAAAAAAATCTTGCTGATTATCGATGAAGTCCAAGTTGGCATGGGACGCAGTGGAATGCTCTGGGGTTATGAAAATCTTGGTATTCATCCCGATATCTTCACTTCCGCAAAGGGCTTAGGTGGCGGCATTCCTATCGGTGCGATGATGTGTAAAGCGACCTGTGATGTGTTTGAGCCAGGTGATCATGCAAGTACATTTGGCGGCAATCCTTTTGCTTGTGCCGTGGCACTATCAGTCTGTCACACGATGGTAAATGACAATTTGATTGCCAATGCTAGAGAACGTGGTCAACAATTAAGAACTGGGCTGCAATCTCTATGCGATCGCTACCCCAAACATCTCGCCTCGGTACGCGGTTGGGGCTTGATCGATGGCTTAGTATTGCAAGAGTCCAGTAATATCCAAGCGCGTGATGTGGTCGCCGCAGGAATTGAGCGCGGTTTACTGCTCGTACCTGCGGGTGTCAAAGTTGTCCGCTTTGTCCCGCCTTTGATTGTCTCCGCCACAGAGATCACTCAAGCTCTAGATATTGTCGAACAAGCGATCGCCTGTTTTGAATCTTAAGAAATAAGGAGCGCTTTGCGCTCCTTCTCAATACATTCCCAATACATTCAGGATATGCAGCATATCTTGAATGTATCAGGTTAATCAATTACCTTGATTTGACCTGATTGAATTGCATCGAAAACTGAAAAAATTTGATAAATTTCCTGATCGCTCAAACCTGAATTCTCAAACAAAGTATTAAAAATTGCTTTACTAAAATATAAGTAGCCTTTACGATTGATCGTCCCTGTCTGCATAATCCGATGGACAACTTCATCAAGAGTCTGTAAATTAGTGGAAGTGCCGCGAGTTGTATCTTCGGGTAACTTATGATTGACAGGATCGACCGATAGAGTATTAGATAATGAAGAAGTTCTGGAGTATAAACTTGTGGGTGGAACAGAAGGCGGTCTCTTCTCAGGCAGACAGCGATTAACGGCTGCTTTTAGTAAGTTTGGATCAAAAGGTTTGGTCAGATAGTCATCGGCTCCAATCTCCATACATTGCATAACGCTATTCATTTCTTCGAGCGCAGAAATCATGATGACGGGAATATGACGCAGTCTTGAATCTTCTTTTAAATATTTTAAAACCGTGTATCCATCTACTTCAGGCATCATAATATCCAGCAAAATCAAGTCATAGAGATTTGTCTGAATCATCGATAGAGCTTCACGTCCATTAATTGCCATTGACAAATCAAAATCTACTCTACGCAAGCGGCGCACTAACATATCTCGATTTATTTCATTGTCATCAACAATCAATACCTGAAAATTTGTGATTCTCACTGTTATTACTCGTTGTTATTATTCGTTTTTATTGCTAATTATTTGACCAGACTTTAACGCGATTTCTTCCCTCTCGTTTTGCTTGATAGAGTGCTAGGTCAGCTTCTTTAATTAATTGTTGCGCGATCGCGTTTTCTTGATGGAGGTCTAGATGAGGGCTGATGGTTGATATTCCTAAACTAGCTGTGACATAGGGATTTGCTTTAGAAGATATATGACCAATATTAAGGTTCTCTATTTCATAGCGAATGCGTTCAGCACAAACGTTTGCCCCGAGAGCATCTGTATCGGGTAAGATCACGGCAAATTCTTCGCCACCATATCTGGCTAATGTGTCTCTTGGGCGTTTGATTACTTGCGAAGCCACGACCGCTATTTGACACAAACAGTCATCTCCTGCCAGATGTCCATAGGTGTCATTATATTTTTTAAAATAGTCAATATCAAATAATATTAGGGATAAAGATTTCTTTTCTCTTTTTGCAGAGTTCCATTCTCTTTCTAAAATCGTATCAAAATGACGGCGATTGGCGACACCCGTTAATCCATCTCGATGCGATAGTGCGTCTAATTCATTTTTAATAACTTCTAATTCATAATATGCCACTGCCAACTCTTTATAGGCTGCTTCTAGTTTTTGTTTGTTTAAAACTTCGTGATCATGCAGCATCTTTTTGTCAAGACAAGCGCTCACTCTTGCCTTGAGCAAGACGCGATCGTAAGGTTTGATCAAATAATCTTCTGCGCCTTTTTTAATACAAGAAAGCATCATCTCTTTCTCATCTAGTGCTGAAATAATAATGATAGGAATCGTTCGCCATTCTTGATCTGCTTTGAGATAATCCAGCATCTCTAATCCATTCATGACTGGCATCATCATATCTAGCAAAAGCAAATCTATATTTTGTGAGCTAATTATCTCTAACCCTTTTCTGGCACTTTCCGCCAAAGCAATATTTGTGTAACCTAAGTTTCTTAGATGTCGATGGAGAATCTCGCGATTCATTTTATCGTCATCAACAATTAACAAATTGGATTGGTTAGGCTCTGTCATGCTTTTTTGATTTTTAAGTTTTGATTTTTAAGTTTTAATTCTTAATAGCTTCTCAATTTTGCCTAATAGTCGCG
>JAYTWB010000263.1:0-1794 GCA_043743655.1 Cyanobacteriota bacterium
TATTAGGCAAACCGCCAAAAACTCTAGAGGAGCGATACTTTAGCGAGATTCGTCCTGAGTTTTATAAAATTCATGGAAGCCATCATCAGCATGGCGTAAGGAAGGGAACGACACTTGCTCAGCACTTTGACTCTGCTTGCCAATTTGTACTGACAGTTAGTCGAATTGCAAACATACCTGACGATAAAAGGGCTGTTTTACTTGCGGCTACGGCTGTTCATGATTTGAATAAGCTTGATGATAAAGGACGTAATGTCAAAACTTTGGCGAGAACTCGTGAGTTTTTAGAACAAGAATTTGAGCGAGTCGGTGTTTCGAGACTGATTCAAAATGATCAAGATTTAGAACTGGCTCGAAAATTAATAGAGCGTCACTCTGGACATAATGCTAGTGATGGGGCGCTATTTTTGCCTGAAGATCCGATGATTAGAAGAATTGCCGCTATTCTGATCGCCGCAGATTTGTTTGACTTGGGTATTGCTGAAAAAGAGCGATTTCGGAAAATAGAGAATGAGCTAACAGTTGCTTTTGGTAGGACTAGCAAACTATTTAAGGTAAGTGTTTCTCAAGATCGGGGCTATATAACGGCTTTGCTTTTAGGTGCTTGTGAAGAAGTGCTGGCAGAAAAGGGATTGACAACTTTATCGATATTTCCCGATCATATTATTTTTGAAGGTAGAACTTTTCCCACTGGCGATTTGACTATAGAAATTGCTGCTCGTTGGCAATTTAAGATTGATAGTGTTTTTGGTGGCAATATCGATCAATTAGTTAAGGCAACTAAGGACGGCATTAAAATTTCGGCTCATGCTGTGCAGCATAATCTCGATGAGGTTTTGGGCGTTGTAATGGCACAGTTAGAGAAGAAAAAAGCTGGATTTAAGTTAGATAAAGTCCAAACTGATGTCAGAAAATGGGGTGGTGAGAAAGCTGGCACGGAAGCTCTTACTGAAGCAGCTAACGTGGGCTTATTGCCTGTAAGTAATGCAGAAGAGTTTGGATTGTCAGAAGCTTTAAAATCTGCTTATTTAAGCTATCGGCAAGTGGAACCTGAACTTTCAACAGCGCAAGTATGGGATGCGATCGCTAAGCATACTGGTTTATCAGATGCTCAAAGAGTTGCGTTAGAGCCATTTGATGCTCAATTTGCCCGATCGCTATTTGCGGCTAAAGCAGTCACCACTGGTATAGATGGAGCGATCGCTGCGCTACGAGATTCTTTAGAATTGCGAAAAAATAGCCTTCAAAAGCAAAAAGGATCTGACGTTTCCCAAGAAATTATTGATGCTGTCAATCGAACTCTGAATTGGCAAGTGGCAAGTGTTCTCAAAGGAGATGAAGAACTGGATGCTTATGTAAATGCCAATCCCCGACAAAGATGTTCTTTAGGTTCGACTTACGGTGAAACTGACGATGTGGCTTCTATGCCTATCGGGACTAAGGTTCAAGTTTTCTCTAATCGTTTGCCAGGTGGGATGAGTGGCGATCCAAGAAGACAGGCTGATCCAATGACTTCTCTGGGCTATCAACTCATGACCGTTGGTGCATTCTTTCCTGCGGTCAAAAAAGATCCTCCATTTTATTTACATTTGTCTTTGCCCAAAGGTTCATGTCCTGAATTACTGAGGATTTGGAGAGATTGGCTGAGAGATCAATCTGCAACAAATGTAGAAGGTGGCACAGTTAGCGTAGATCAACTGAAGCTTTACCGTGACAATGTGATGGAGTTTCAGTCGAATAAGGTGGTTGGGTTTGCTTTTCCCAAACGTCCTGATTTTGTGCATACAAATGTTG
>JAYTWB010000264.1:0-2381 GCA_043743655.1 Cyanobacteriota bacterium
ATCACGTGATGCCCTCCATTCCAAGGATAAAATGCGGCTAATGTCCAAAAACCCACAAACGAGATCACATGGCTATAAAGCGGTTTATTAACCTGCTTCGGCACAATGTAGTACAGAGTTGCTAGTCCCAGAGTTGTCAGCCAAATGCCAAACAAATTATGGCTATAAAACCAGTTGATTATCGCATCTTCGATCCCACTAAATTTAGAAGCATTGCCGAGGGTGTAATAGATTGGGAATGGAATAATCGCCAGTAGAATATACCAGAGGGATACATAAACACGCTGTTCTTGACGCAATGTGATAGTTGAGAAAAGATTTCCTGCGATCGCAATTACTAAAAGTCCAACGCCCATATCAAACGGAAAAGGGAGTTCTGTATATTCTTTCCCTTTACTAAATCCCATCAAAATCCCTAAACATCCCGCCGTCAAGTTCAGGTTCCATATCCATGCAGTGATTGCGCCCAATCGTTCAGAAAACAATGGAGTCTGAGTCAGTCGAGGAACCATGTAAAAAGCGGCTCCCAGATAGCCCATACTCATAAACCCAAATATCCCAACATTAATATGCACAGGACGCAGCCGACCGTAAGCAAGTGCAGGAACACCTTGCAAAAATTCGGGATAAAACAATTTGACTGCTTCTACTATGCCAATCAACATTGTCACCGACATCCAAAAAATGCCAGAGTACAGCCAGCTACGCGTGGCACTATCTGGTCGATCTAAGGGACTTAGTTGAGAATTAGTGCTTTTTGAGTCAGGATTAGCCAACTCATTACGATTTTGAATCGAGGTCATAATAGAAATACAGATGAAGGTTGTTACTGAAATCTGTTAAAGTTCGACACAAATCTATAACTATTGTAACAATTTAATTTGTAGAGTAGCAGCCTAAAGGTAAAATTAGCCATTGACACAGCGTCAAGTTAGCTCAGTTGAAGCTTTGGATTACGCGCTTACCGATCGCTTAAGAGTGACCGCAAAAGTACTTCCTTTGCCGTCTTGGCTGATCACATGAATGCTGCCTTGCATTTCTTGAACTAATTCATTAGCGATCGCGAGTCCCAACCCTGTCCCCAAGATGTTTCCATCTGCTTGTCGCCCCCGAAAATTACGTTCAAATAGACGGGATAAGTCAGAGTCAGGAATACCCACACCCGTATCTTGGACATAGATATGCACTGTGTCAGGTTTTATATCCACACCTAACAAAACATATCCATGTTCAGGCGTGTATTTGAATGCATTTTCGACAAGGTTGCCGATCGCTTCTCGTAGTGACGATTCATTGCCTAATACTTTTGGTAAATGATCAGGAATATTTGCTAAAAACTGAATATTCCGATCTTGGGCGATCGCACTGCCAAAATTAGCGATCGCTTCCAAAATTTCACTCAGATCGACTGCTGCAAGTTGGATTGTGGCGGGGGGTAGTAATGCTATTTGGTGATTGGCTTGAGACAGCAAAAGTGGCGCAGGGAGATCGGCTTCACTGAGTAAATCTTGAATATGTTGAGTTTCACGCAATATTCCGACCACAAATTTTTGATTGGGGTCTTCAGTTAAAATTCGCCGTGATAGTAACTGAGCAAAGGTACGGATTGCGGTGAGTGGGTTGCGAAGTTGATGAAAAAGTGAAGCTAAAAAATTATTTTGTTGTTCATAGTTGCGTTGTTGATTAGCAACTAACCATTGATTGCGGCGATCGAGAGCGCAGGCGATCGCTAAAGTATTGGCAATTTGTTGAATTTGTGATTGCTCATATTCAAACCAATCGCGATCGTCGCGTCCTGTCATCAAAAAGCCCAAAATTGCATCTTCATAAATCAGCGGCAATACACAACGGCGCTGTCTGACTAAACCACTTGCACCCATTGATAGCATCGAAAAAGCTTCGGGTAAGGCGATCGCCCCTTCTTCAGGAAATATAGCAACCTCAACGAGATCGGGCGAGTTCCCATCGGCAACATTTTCGGTGATATAAATAGCGCTAACGACTGCACCCAGACTCTGGGTCAGCAACATAATTTGCGATCGCGCTAAGGCGATGAGGTCAGGACTCGCAACAAGCATGAAACAAGCATTACTATGACTACTTTCGCGTAAAGCGAGGTTTAAATCACAGTATAGCTCTCACTTGAGTGGATTAAAACCTAGAAGCTTTGTTTGCCCGCATAGCGGGCGAACAAAGCTTCTAGGTTCTGATTTTTGAATATGCTGATATCCTTAAATTAACGGATGTAGCCTGACATTCTTTTAGCTTATGGAATTATGATGAAAAAATCTTCAGTAGCCTTTCTCAGCAGCCCTGCATTACTAGCAGCCTTTCTGCTCTCAACCAGTCCTGCTCAAGCCAATACTAATAACGGTGTGAAC
>JAYTWB010000265.1:0-3685 GCA_043743655.1 Cyanobacteriota bacterium
TTGCCAGAAGCTTGATCTGCGATTCCAATCGGAAAACCACCATCATTAGTCTGGGGCAAGTTACCGATCAGATTGATGGCTTCGGTGGAGCTGGCAAAGGCTAGGGTCGTGGCTAGGAGAGCAGTTACCCCCCCCCATTTTTATTTTAGATTTGAGCATTTAGTTACAGGTTGCGGGTATCTACAACCTTACCATTGACAAGCAAGGGGCTTAAGCCCCTTGCTTGTCGACTTTTGTCAGAAAATGTCAGAAAACTTCTAGAAAAAGTTGCTTTTATGTCGCTACAATATGTCCACCTTTTGGTGAGGATTGTAGGGCTATGTCTAGAAAACGTCAGAGAATGTCGGTTGCAAATATTGGCGCAACAATTTTAGCGGCTTTTGTCGGGGCGATCATCGTGCCGATGCCGACTCAGGCGCAAACCACAGTCAAAACAGAAAATCGAGCGGTGCGCGATGAAGCCGATCGCTTGCTCGATCTTGGCTATGACCAGCTCAAACAGGATAAACCCCGCGAGGCGATTAAAACTTGGCTCTATGCGATCGGTTACTATCGCCGCGTTAATGATCAGGCGGCGATTTCGTACACTCTGGCGCGAGTAAGCGATGCCTATGAACTCATGGGAAGCAGCAATGCGGCGCAAGATACAATTCGCCAGAGACTCAACTATGCCAATACTTTGCAGAATAATGGCGCAAAGATAGAAAGCTCGAATAATTTGGTCAGTTTTGAGATTGCTCAAAATAAACTCGAAGCCGCCGCAAAACTGAACAAAGCCACGCTTGATCTAGCTCTTCAAAATGATCAAGGACTAAATACAGCGATCGCCTTAAATAACAAAGCGTTAATCGCGGGTCGCTATGGCGATCATATGGCAGCGATCAAGCTTTACTACGCGGCGATCAAGGTGCATCCGATCCGTGAGGCGATCGGTGAGGGCTATATCTATGTCAATAGTGGCGATAGTTTTATGGCGCTAGATGACTATAAATCGGCGATTACAGACTACGGCATGGCGCTAACGATCGCGCGGCAATATCGTAACTATGCCCTAATGTCTGTGGCTAGCGATCGCTTGATTGCCGCCTATCTCGAAGTTCCTAACTTTTATCGCATCGAAGACTTATTACAAAATCGATCTAGCTTGGCTTTGGTAATGCGCGATCGCGAAACAGCAGCGATCGTGCAGCGATATCTCGGTGATTTGTACTTATCTTTTGGAAATCTGCCAAAAGCTCGCCTAGCTTACCAAGAGTCCTATGATTTTGCTGCTATGCTAGAAGATAGCTCTAGTTTGCCATTGCGAGAAGCTTATTACAAATTGCAGGCGCTAGAAAAACTATAATTTTTTAAATCAAGGGTATGCGGCGCAACGCATCGCTTGCCCTTAGTAATCGTAAATGTAATCGTAAATTTAGTAAAAAACTTTAATTTGCCATGCCAGCGATCGTCATTCCACGTCGGTTAGATGTAGCTGCCTTTGATCAAATCGAAATTGATCAAGCTACTATTGCGCCACCTGCCACTGCGCCCACTCAACATATCCTCCCCAATGGGATTAAGATTATTGCCGAACAGGTTCCCGTTGATGCGGTTAACCTGAGCATTTGGGTGAATGTTGGCTCTGCGGTCGAGAGCGATGAAATTAACGGCATGGCACATTTCTTGGAACATATGGTGTTCAAAGGGAGCGATCGGCTTGGACTCGGAGAATTTGAACGCGAGATCGAGTCTCATGGTGGTAATACTAATGCCGCGACCAGTCAAGACTACACCCATTTTTATATCAATGTTGCTCCCAAAGATTTTGCGAAGCTAGCACCATTGCAACTAGACATCGTTCTTAAAGCTAGCATTCCCGATGAAGAGTTTCAGCGCGAACGTCATGTGGTTTTAGAAGAAATCAGGCGCAGCGAAGACAATCCCGATCGCCGAATCTATCGCCATATTTCTGAAATGATCTATGAGCAGTTACCCTATCGCCGTCCTGTATTGGGTCGGGTGGAGATCGTCTCTACCGTCACGCCTGAGCAAATGCGAGCATTCCATCGCAAATGGTATGCACCACAAAACATGACGATCTCGGTGGTGGGCAATTTGCCTGTGATGGAAATGATTGGTGTGATTGCTAATTATTTTGAGGGAGAGGCGATCGCAGATAAACCAGTAGCCCATACATTTACGCCTGAGCGACCTTTTGAGACAATTGTCCGCCGTGAAATAATCGACTCTAGCCTGAAGCAAGCAAGACTGAGCATGACATGGCGAGTTCCAGGGCTGGTTGAACTATCAGAGACATATCCCTTAAGCATTCTTGCCAGTATCCTCGGCAGTGGTCGCACTTCCCGCATGATCCAAGACTTGCGCGAAAATCGGCGCATCGTTGATCGCATTTCTGTCAGCAATTCGGCGATGCGCTGGCAAGGTACATTTCAAGTGTTTACGAAATTGAATATCGAGAATGTCGCGATCGTGGAACAGATAATCCGCGAACACATTCTCAAATTGCACGAAACTCCCGTCACCGATGAGGAGCTAGCCAAGATTCGCATCCAAGTCAGCAATCGCTTTGTATTTGGCAATGAATCACCGAGAGAACGCGCAGGTATCTATGGATATTACGATCGCATTGTTGGTTCTCTAGAGCCTGCCTTAAACTATCCTGATTTGATTAAAGCGATTACTAAAGAGGATATCCAAGCCGCAGTGCGTAAATATCTCAATCCTGATGCTTATGGCATTTTGATTGTCAAATCTGCATGATCAAATCTGCATGATTTGACGCTCTGAATTAGATTAATTCTGCTGTTGCTTACTTTTCGGTCTAACGATGCCAAATACTGAGGTGTAGCCGTGTAGAAATGTCGTGCCACTGACTGGACCAATTTCACCCGAGCAGAAAAAGCCACTAAATGGAATTAATCCCATGTGTTTTTGTAATAACTCTGAGTCGAAATTTGGTTTTTCGTATAGCCGCTCACCGCGACCCATACAAGAGAACATCAGAGCTGCCGTAGGTGAGACATTTGGAGCTTCTAGGCTTAGCTGATTCCGATAGTTAATTAAGGCTTCTTCTAAGTCCTCAGCCGAAGCTTTGCCATCGCGTAAATGTAGTTGAATTCTTTGACCAGGACGCATCCGATCGCCGACAGCGATCGCGCCAGAACGAGGGTCAACACCGATAATATTGCGAATCAAAAAATCGCCGCGGGATGGATTTGCTTGAAACTCATTCATCACCACACCGATAAATAGTGAATGTTGGGCGAGTTCGCGATCGCTTTGATTTAATCCACCAACCGTATCTTGCAATAATCCTAGAGGCGGCTTGCCCTCTAATCCCAAAATCAAATTGCGCTCACACTCAGACACCTGCAAAATCTTGCCAATAGGTCGACAACCCTGCGCTACCACAGGATCGATAGTCACATCTCCCCATAGCGCCACACCGAGCAAACCTGTGCGATAGAGTTTATATTCGCCTTCTTTATAAAAGCAAAACAACGCATTTGCGCCCATGCCACCGCTGCTAGCCAATCCGCCAACTTTGACCGCATTGGGATAAGCAAAATCAAGCCCTTGAATGAAATCATTAATTGGAAATGAGAAAGGGTCGCCAACTAAAACAAAACTTGGTGATACAGATGGCTCCACACCAGTTAGCTTTTCCCAACGATCAGGAGAA
>JAYTWB010000266.1:0-4463 GCA_043743655.1 Cyanobacteriota bacterium
CTCAAGGTTGGCAAGGACATCCAATTTTCAAAGATAAAGAGGGTCGTGAGCTCAGTGTCCGCCGTCTGCCTAACTTCTTTGAAACTTTCCCTGTGGTTCTTCAAGACCAAGATGGTGTCGTTCGTGCTGATATCCCATTCCGCCGTGCAGAATCAAAGTACAGCGTTGAGCAAACTGGCGTAACTGTTGCCTTTGTTGGTGGTGAGTTAAATGGTAAATCTTTTGCCGATGCTCCGAATGTCAAGAAGTATGCTCGTCAAGCTCAGCTAGGCGAAATCTTTGAATTCGATCAAGAAAAGAATAACTCTGATGGTGTTTTCCGTACTAGCCCGCGTGGTTGGTTTACCTTTGGACATGCCGTATTTGCTCTGTTCTTCTTCTTTGGTCATATTTGGCATGGTGCGCGTACCTTGTTCCGCGATGTATTTGCTGGTGTTGATCCAGAACTGAGCGAAGAGCAAGTTGAATGGGGCGCATTCCAAAAACTTGGTGACAAAACTACTCGTATTGAGGCATAAAATCCAATGGAAGCTCTAACTTACACTTTAATTTTCGCTTGTTTAATTGGTTTGTTTTTCTTCGCAATTTTCTTCCGTGAACCTCCGAAGGTAATCACCAAAGATAATAAGAAATAATTTCCAAATAAAAAAGCCCGCCTAGGCGGGCTTTTTTATTTGGCTGTGCTAACCTTAGAGCAAAATTTCTTCCTGCCTCAGCTTCTGAATATCAAATGCAAATACCATCTCTAGGTGATAACTCATCAACATCAATTAATCAATCAACTAATGGCTTGCCCGAGAAGTTGACGGGACTAAGTTTGTCGCATACTAAGCAAAAAGGGGATTGTCTATATCTTTATAGTCAAGATAATAATCAGACTAGCTTGCCGATCGCTATTTTAGAAGCGATCGCTATAAGTACTCAAAATCTTGAAAGTTCAGTTTTATTTGCAGAAGGAATCCGTCGTCTCAAATTGCATGGCAATGCGTGGGCTTTGGGTGTAGATTTGCCGATCTCACAGTCCGCGATCGTGGCGGCAGAAATCATTGAAGCGCTGCTCACAAAATTTCGCCAAGATGTAAAACTTGCTCAAATAAAGTTCAAGCTGCTTTTACAAAATAATTGCTTAAATTTGTTATGCGAGTCTCGCCTTGATATCTTGCAAGCTGAGATCGTATTGCCAATGTTAGAGACCTTAAGAGCTGTAAATTCTTCAGAATATTTTCAGTCGGTAACTGTATCGAGTCGCGTTAGTGGTCAAAAGAAGCCTAACTGGTCATTTGAAATTGATTTGCTAGCGATCGGAGCTTATAACTCAACTGCTGAACTTGAATTATCATCGCTTGAAGATCAGCAAGACGATCGCCTCGAAATCTTGGAAGAATCTCAAGCAAATTATTCGCAAAAAATTAGCGATCGCCGCTTCTCATTTTCCAAAATATTTACCAGAGTTACTAGGAACTTTTTTAAGTGGCTTGGTCAAACTCCTGATCAGACTTCTGGTCAGATTCTTTCGGTCTCTACTTGCATCGCTAGTTTTGCGATCGGGCTTGGTACAACAATAGCCAGCGATCGCATCTTATTCAATCACGCTGTTAATCATGCCCAGCCTAATCAATCAACCAAGCTATTGATCCCTGATTCCAAAATCAATCTTCAATCTCAGGACACCCTTAATCAACAACCTGCTCTTAACTTTAATATTGCCTTGTTTAACGAGAAATTAGCCCTGCTTGATTGGCAAACTACCAATAAACAGCGATCGCCCGAAATATTGATCGTTGGTAGTTCACGAGCATTGCGTGGCATAGAGCCTAGCACTTTAGAAAAAACATTGCTCAGCAAAGGCTACAAAGGTATCAGTGTCTTTAATCTTGGTATTGATGGCGCAACGGCAAAGGTTGTGAATCTTCAAATTACCCAAATTCTTTCACGCCCACAACTCCCCAAGATGATTATTTGGGCAGATGGCTTGAGAGCTTTTAATAGCAGTCGCAGTGACCTTACTTATGATGAAATCACCGCTTCAACTGGCTATAAACAATTGCAGGAATCTCTTAAAAATAAGGGTGTTAATCCAGAAACTCTATCTACTAATAACTCCACCTCACTCAAATTATCAAGCCCGATCGCTCAAGCGATCGCGATCGTATTTACCACTTCCACTAAGCATCAAGAAGTAAGGAATTCTATCGTCAAGAGCTTTGATCACGCGACCAATGTGCTTAGCAACAGCCAATCTCTAATTGCCGCAACCATGCCCAGCACCGCGATCGCCCTCGACTCCAAAGGTTTTGTCGCTTTTGATGTTACCTTTGACCCGAAAACTTATTTTCAAAAATTTCCCCAAGTTCCGGGCGACTACGATCTCGACTATCGCAGCTTTGATACCAATGGCTCACAGTTCGAGGCTTTTGCCAATGTCGTTGACTTCTGCCGCCGTAATAATATTGAGCTTTTGGTTGTGAATATGCCACTGCACACCACTTATCTTGATGTGATTCGCACTCGCTACGAAGCCACGTTTAATCAACGGATGGAAGAACTTGCTCAGCGTGAAGGTTTCACATATCTGAATATTTCTCAAGTACTTCAAAATCAAGCCGAGCTTTTTTCTGACCCTAGCCATTTAAATAAACAAGGTGCGATCGCGATCTCCCAACTACTAGCTCAAAACCAAAAAATTCGTTGGCAATCTCTCAAATTTTAAAATGTGATTTTTAGGATGCGAGTTTTAGGATGTAATTTTAAAATTGCGATCGTACAATCTCCCATAAATTCTCCAAAACTTTTTTCGACAAAATCTTTAAAATCTTTTATTTTGTAAAAACCATCAAACACTTGTGCTATTTTGCCCCATATAGTTATACAAACAGCTATGATTGCCTTACTTGGGTAATGAACTCTTAGGAATGGGCTATGAATACATCCGATCAGGCACCAACTACTGCCGCAGGCTTAAAAAATAGAACTAAAGCTCTAGCCAAACGAGGAGGTCGAACCCCCTTCGAGAGCAAATTAGTTCAGGCAGGACAT
The DNA here is from genome assembly GCA_043743655.1 of Cyanobacteriota bacterium. GTDB lineage: Bacteria > Cyanobacteriota > Cyanobacteriia > Pseudanabaenales > Pseudanabaenaceae > Pseudanabaena. The sequence continues at coordinate 3,037 of JAYTWB010000266.1, forward strand.
GCCACCACAGACCAGTTTGATCGCGCTGTCAAAGATAGCCAAGAGCAAAATGTCCCATTTCTCAATGCGCTAGAGCAAATTCTAGGACAACAACTCGCTCCAGACATTACCCGCTATTACAAACGCCAACAACTTTTTGAACTGCGCGTTCTTTACGGAATCGAACCAATCGATCCTGATGTCGAAATTGACAAGTTCGACATCACCAACCTCAGCGTCTTACTCGACTCCAATATCATCCCAATTTCCAGTTGTCGAGACTGCGAGATGCTAGCCCTAGTCAAGACCGACAGCAGTATCACGATCGCCGTAGTTACACCCGACAGCTACAAAGTTCAAAATGAACTAGCTCGACTGCTCAAAAATATGACGGTAATTAGACGAGTAATAACTCGTGAAGATTTCCATCGTACATTCGATAATATTGTCCAATTTCAAATTAATAAAAGCTCCAAAGCTGAAGGCGCGATCAGTGACGAAGACCTCCAAGTCAAAGATGATGTCTTTGGCGAAGACCTGTCTGACGCAAATCAAGGTGATGAACTCATGGTTGGCGGCGAAGACTCCGCCCCAATCATCAGCCTAGTCGATAAAATTCTCGTCAAAGCCCTCAAAGAAGGATGCTCAGATATCCACATCGAACCACAGGAAAAAGATTTATGCATTCGTCTTCGTAAAGATGGAGTACTGCGCGAATACTTCTTCTTGAGCGAGGGCAAACGTTTGCCTCGAAATATCGTCAATGCGGTAATTTCACGCTTCAAGATTATCTCTAACCTCAACATTGCTGAAAAACGAATTCCTCAAGACGGTAAGCTCAAACGCAATTTTCAAGGTCGGCGCGTAGATTTTCGGGTAAATACTTGCCCCACTCAAAACGGTGAAAAAGTAGTTTTACGGATTCTCGATAACTCCAATACCCAACTCGGACTTAATAAACTAATCAGTGATCCTGAAAGTCTGGAGCTAATGCAAAGCTTTGCCAAACGACCTTATGGCTTAATTCTGGTTACAGGTCCCACAGGTTCAGGCAAAACCACCACCCTATACTCCACCCTTGCAGAATGTAATGACCCCGGCATTAACATTAGTACAGCTGAAGATCCTGTTGAATACAACCTGCCTGGTCTAACTCAATGCCAAGTGCTGCGAGAAAAAGGCATGACCTTTGCCAGTATCCTCAGAGCCTTCTTACGTCAAGATCCTGATGTAATCCTTGTTGGTGAGACGCGAGATGCCGAAACTGCCAAGACAGCGATCGAGGCGGCTCTCACAGGTCACTTAGTTCTAACCACGCTACATACCAACGACGCACCGAGCAGCATCGCCCGACTCGAAGAAATGGGCGTAGAACCATTTATGGCAAGCACTGCCATCATTGGAGTCCTCGCCCAGCGCCTACTCCGCCGCGTCTGCGACAACTGTCG
>JAYTWB010000267.1:0-2247 GCA_043743655.1 Cyanobacteriota bacterium
ATTTGCAACAGTATTTAAAACCCAACGAAAGGCATAGCGCCACTTCAGAGAGAAATTAATCAATCCTGCTGATTCAGCAATGCTTTTTAATTCGGGGGATTTGAAGCCGCGTAAGACTGAGAGTGGCGCATCATTGCGAACCATTGGCGCGGCAGGCAAAAGTCTTGTGAGCGCATAGATTCCGTAATAAGCAAATGGATGACGATGTAAGTCGTTGATCAAAATTCCGTGTTTGGATACCCGCTGCATTGATCTCACAATTTGCACCGCATTGTCATGGGCAAAGTGATGTAAAAACATGGCAGCGATCGCTAGATCAAACTGATCATCGATGTAGGGAAGCGCGAGGGCATCAGCGACTTCCACTTTGATTTTTGATAGCAAATCGGGAGGTAAACGCTTTTGTAATGCTGAACGCGCATAGTCCACAGTCACGGGATTAGCATCGATTGCGACCACTTCTACATTGATCGCAGGTGATTGCGCCGCCGCCCAGCGCACAATATATTCAGGGAAGTCACCAATACCCGTCCCTAAATCAAGAATGCGGGTTTTTTGATTTGGATGCGATCGCGCTTGTGATCGTAAAAAAGGTGCAATAACTTCCATCGTCGTTGCATAGCCACCGAGTAATTGATTAATTGGACGGAGTTGTTCTAATGCATCAGTGAGACGTTCATCTTGAATTGTGAAGTCGTCCATCAATTCATCTTGATTGGTGCGAATTTGAAATGAAGGCATAATGTTCTCGTTTGGTTTATTTCTCGGCATTGCTAAAGAGGTCAGGATTTTAGAGATTAGGATAGGCGGTGCTTCGCAACACCTATCCTAATCTCTAGATTTTTAGGGCTATATTTTTTGGAGTAAGCAGCCTTCAATCGATAGTCCGGGACCAAAAGCTAGGGCTATACCATTTTGGAAATTAGAGCGTTGATGCTTTTCTAATATCTGTTTGAGAATGAATAGAATTGTCGGTGAACTCATATTGCCATAGCGGCGCAAAATTTCATAGGAATCAGCAACCATGCGATCGCTTAGTTCTAAAACTGATTGAATTTTTTCGATAATTCTTCTTCCCCCTGGATGAATTGCCCAAAAGTCGAGATCGTTTTGAGACAGGTTATGTTGACTCAAGACAGTCTGTAAATACTCAGGCAAATGAGCCACTACCACATCAGGAACCTTGGGCGATAAACCCATCAGAAATCCAGTGTCACCGACTGTCCAATTCATTAGTTCTTCAGTATTCTCAATCAATAGGCTATATCCATCTGTATAAGCCAGCTTTCCTTCTGCTTGTGAAAACGGTCGAGACGCAAGAATCGCGGCGGCGGCTCCATCAGAAAAAATTGCGTTAATGATTGTATTTTCTAACGTGTCCGCGACTTGAAAGTGTAATGAACATAACTCCACACAGACTAAGAGAACTTTTGCTTGGCGATCGCTTTGACAAATTGCATGAGCTGCTCTTAGTCCATTAAATGCCGCATGACATCCCATAAACCCGATCATTGTGCGGGCGATCGCATAGGGTAATCCCAAATGTTTGATCAAGTGAATATCTATACCTGGAGCCGAAAAGCCTGTGCAACTGATCACAATCAAATGGGTAATCTCTTGAGCCGTAAGATTTGCTTCAGCGATCGCTTGTTGTGCCGCTTGCAGAGCAATTTTAGGAGCATAGGCTGTATATTTTTGGTTGCGACTAAACGTAGATGGAGTGGGTGTGAGTTGCCAATTATGAGGATAAAGCTCAAAGTCTTGGAGATCACCGCCGTAATCGGGAATACAGCTATAGCGATAATCAATGCCTGAGTTTGCATAAATCGATGGAATTCTTTTTCTAATAGATGTCGATAAACTTTCCGTTTTCAACATAAAGTCTGCCGCCGCAGACTGGGTGAGTTTATAAGGTGGATTTGCCGTGGCGATCGCTTCTAAAACTGTATACATTTAGTTAAACTGCCCAAGTTACAATAAACACACATTAAGTCACACAACATTAAGGGAGAAACTGGCAATTTGGATGAATAATAGTAATAATTCCAGATTTGCCTTAATTAGCTCTTGATTTTTTTAAGGTTTTTCAAATAAATTTCAAACAAATTTCAAATATTTTTTATCTTAATCCCTTTCCACTACAGAAATAGATATAGGACTTACGCAAAGGAAAAAATGATGTAAAAAGGAAGAAGGATTTGAGCAAAAGAAATGGCAGGAAAGTTTACCAAGTTAGATTATTGCCAG
>JAYTWB010000268.1:0-4262 GCA_043743655.1 Cyanobacteriota bacterium
GCAGCAGCTACTTTTGAAGAGAATGTTAGAGATATTCCAGATCGACAAACAATAAATATCCGTTGTGTTTCTAGCAGCAAGTCTCACGCAAACGCATCATCAATACAGTTGTCAGATGATGTGATCTTGATGACGACCCAAACGGCTATCACTAACTTACACACTAGCGCTACAGACAAGACTAATCAAAAAATTACAACAGCATTAAGAAAATTTATTGATGACAATCAAAATTCTGAGATTTTCGTAGTGGTTGATGAAGCTCATCATACTCCTGCTTATGGCTTAAGAAGTCTTCTGATCAGTGAACAAGAATCTGCTTTAGGTTTGCGTAGTCTATTGCCTAACGTGTATTTATTAGGACTGACTGCGACACCAACATATACCGACAAAGCTAAGAAAGGTTGGCTCTCAAAAATATTTACTGATGGAAGACAGGGAATTATTTATCAAGCTGACAAGGAAAAGTTAACGATGCAAGGTATTTTGGCTAGACCAAACTATACTGAAGCTTCTACTGGTACAGAAGTTGAACTAGATGATGCTTTGTACAAAGAATTAACCAATAAGCATAGGGACTTGCCAGAAAAAATTATAGAAATCCTTGCAGAAAATAAGGATAGAAATAATGCAATTGTTAATACTTACTTAGCAGATAAGGATCGATATGGTAAAACAATTATTTTTGCGGATCGCTGGTATCAATGTGTCTATTTAAAAAATAAATTGCGAGAAAAAGGTATTAAGGCGGATGCAATCTACTCTCAAATTGATGCAGACAGAGGTTCGGCTGAAGCAAGAAACAAAATCACTCAAAGTGACAATCAAAGAATCTTGAGGCAATTTGCAACTGGTTTAGATGAAAATAATAATAATTCTCCACTTGATGTTTTGATCAACGTGAGGATGTTGACGGAAGGTGCAGACGTACCTACTGTCCAAACTGTATTTATTACTCGACAAACTAAAAGCCAGATTTTGATGACTCAAATGATTGGGCGTGCTTTGCGAGGTGAAAAAGCAGGTGGTAGTAGTGAAGCAAACATTGTTTTATTCTTTGATGATTGGAAGCGTTTAATTGATTGGGCTGATCCTGCCCATGAAGATGGTGGCACAAAAGAAACTCAAGTTCCTAAGAGAGAAAGATATCCTCTTGAATATATTGCGATTCGTTTAGTAGAAGAACTTTCAAAATCCTTTGAAAATGGTGGCGATTATGAGATGCCACCATTTTCAAGAATTTTCCCAGTTGGTTGGTACAAGACTGAAATCACCTATGCTGAAGATGATGAAAGCCAAGACACAATGGAAACTGTTACAGAATTTGTAATGGTTTATGAGCATACCCTAAAGCGATTTCAAGATTTTATTAAATTTATTGACAAAGCTTATTTAAAGGAAGAATGGACTAAAGAGCGTCTTGAATACGCATGGATCGAATCTGAAATTGAATCTTGGCTAAAAATTCACTTTGACGCTGATTCAGATAATATTGGCGAGAAATTAAGTTCTAGCGTAGTTAAGATTGTTCGTCACATTGCTCAAAATGAGTCTGTACCTCACTACTATCCATTTGAAGATAGGGCGTTGTATGATGTTGATAGAATTGCTCAAAAAATCATTGATTTACAACTTATTCATCATGCCCGAAATAAGTTTTTACAAGAAGAATTCGCTAAACCTAATTCTTTGTGGCAGACCTTCTACAAATCTTTTAGAAATTTTGAAACCGCAGTTCATGCTAGTGAGATGAAAATCATCAGTAATGATTCTTATGAAACTAATCAATTTGCTACTGAAAAAATACCACCTAAGCCACAGCCTGTAATTCGCGAACTAACCGAAAAAGAGAAAAAACAAGTCAAAGAGCGTGATGGTAATTTCTGTTTATGCTGTGGAGATCATAGGAGATTGCAGGTAGATCATGTTTTTCCTTTCATTTTCGGTGGACAGACATCTGTAGACAATTCGCAGACATTGTGTATGAGATGTAATGGTTTTAAGGGTAAAAATGAGATTGACTTTCGGACTAAAACAACTCCTTTAAAAACACCTAAAGAATTTGACGCAACTAATTTGAATAAACTTGTTTCAGGCGATAAAAACATAGCAGAAAGCCTGACTAGAGTTGTCAATTTTTTTTATAACTGTAGGGCTGTTAGTAAAATCGTTTACTACAAAGCTAATAGTGATAAATACTTGCCTGTCTGGGAGATTTATTTGTTTTCGGGTAACGATCCTAAATGGCTAGAGCAAAATGAATCACAAATTTTGCAATTTATCCATCGTAAATTGGGATGTCCTCTAGTTACGGGCATCAAAGTAATCACACACGATTTTTAAAAAAGAGTGAACTAATATGACAACAGCGATCGCCCAAATTAACATCCCTTTTGAACTACTAGCCGAAGCCGTCACCACCCTCAATATTGAACATAAAATCAAACTATGGAAGTTGCTAGGTCAAGAAATATCTGAAGCCCAAAGAGCCACTAGAAACAACATTGACACTAGCGCCATAGATTCTCTTGACCACGCAGTGGAGAAAGTTCTGTTAGAAACTGGTATGACCGAAGATGAATTAGTAAAAGCATTTGTTAATCAAGAATCATGATGATATTGATTTAAGACGTTGATTACTTGATTGCCATCTCAATATTAAGAAATTCCGCACGGCAGTTAAGGAACAAAAAGTCGCGATTAGTCTGGCGATCGCCTATTTTGTTAGAGATTGAGAGATGCGGCGATCGCTATGAGTTGAATTCCCTTAAGTGAGTAAAATCTTGAGACATTTACTATACTGAAACAGACATACAGGATGGTGACAATATAGCGCTGAGGTGGTTTAATTATATGTCAAGAATGATAATCATTATCAAATAAAAAATTTATGTTAGAGGTTGAGCATTTAGGTGTCAGCTATCACGATGTCAGTGCAGTGGAAGATGTCAGCTTTGCGATCGCATCTGGGCAGATGGTGGCGATAATTGGTCCTAATGGGGCTGGCAAAAGTACGATTTTTAAGGCGATTTTAGGTCTGGTTCCTGCTTCTAGTGGTCATGTGCGCTATCGATCGCGAGCTTTGCATCAACAACTCCGTGCCGTAGCTTATCTGCCACAGCGATCGCAGGTCGATTGGGATTTTCCTGTGACAGTATGGGGTGCTGTGATGATGTCCCGGACTCGCCATCGCAATTGGCTCGGCTGGATCAAAAAGTCAGGTTGTCATTGTGAAAGCATCGTTAAATCAGCTCTTCATCGTGTTGGGATGTGGGATTTACGCGATCGCCAAATTGGTGAGTTATCAGGTGGTCAGCAACAGAGAGTGTTTCTAGCTAGAGCGATCGCTCAAGAGGCAGAGCTATTATTTTTCGATGAGCCGTTTGTGAATGTTGATAAAAAGACAGAAGCAGTAATTTTTGATGTGTTTGCCGAATTGAAATCTCAAAATAAAATCCTCTTAGTAATTACTCATGATCTTGGTTCCAATTTGGATAATTACGATCGCTTGTTATTGCTTAACAAGGAACTTATTGCTGAAGGCGATCGCAATGCAGTGATTACTACCCAGAATATCAAACGCGCCTATGGCGATAGTGTAATTTTGATGCAGAAGGAACTCACCTAACTTAAATGGCGCTTCGCGCCATTTAAGTTGATATTTTAGGAATAAAAGTTATGTTGAATTGGTTGATTGAGCCTTTGGGCTTTGAGTTTATGCGAAATGCGATCGCAATCGGCGTTCTGATTGGCATTTTATCAGCAGTAGTTGGTAGTTATCTGATTGTGCAGCACATGGGGCTTTTAGGTGATGTGGTCGCCCATGCGGTCTTACCAGGACTTGCGATCGCTTTTTATATTGGCGTGGATATTTTCCTCGGTGCATTCATCGCAGGCACGCTTAGTACTTTTGTCGTGGCGTGGATTCAGACCCATTCCAAAATTAAAGTTGATACGGCGATGGCTTTGGTGTTTTCAGGATTTTTAGCATTGGGAGTCATGTTGATTACTACACTCAAGAGCAAATTAGATTTGCATAGTTTTCTATTTGGCGATATTTTGGGAGTAACGAGTACTGACCTATGGCGAACGTTGATTATTGCGATCGCAGTTCTATCCTGTGTCGCCATCTTCTATCGAGAATTAATCTTCTATTGCTTCGATCCCTTAGCATCAAAAGCAATGGGTTTACCTGTCCATTTCATTCACTTTGGTCTGATGGCAGGTATCACCCTGACAATCATCGCTAGTATGCAATCGGT
>JAYTWB010000269.1:0-3082 GCA_043743655.1 Cyanobacteriota bacterium
GTGGGCGCGTAGCGCCCACTTTAATTTTATTGACCAATTTGGGCTTTTGCATCGTAGAGCGTTTCTACGGTGATCGAAGTAATACCGCGATCGCTAGCAAATTTTTCGGTATTGCGTTTGATTTTGCCACGCACAAAGAAGGGAATCTTCTTTAACTCAGCTTCACCATCAGCAGTCCAAGTTAGTTCTGTGGCGACAGGAATAAGCACAGCTTGATTAGAGCCAGATGTTAAAGAAGTAAGTGGCTCTCTCTGCTCAACGATAGAGTCAGAAGGTAAATCATGCTTAGTCGCACTATGCAAATGGCTCATGTGACCTTCCGCAAACTCAAAGTCTTCGCGGAACATGCCAATCAAATGCTCTTCTAGACCCATCATCAACGGATGCACCCAGCTATCAAAAATCACATTCGCACCTTCCCAACCCATTTGGGGTGAGTAACGAGCAGGTACATCTTGAACATGAATCGGAGCCGAAATCACCGCGCAAGGAATACCCAAGCGTTTAGAAATATGGCGCTCCATCTGTGTGCCAAGCACCAGTTCTGGAGCTGCCTCCGCAACTTTGGCTTCCACTGCTAAGTAGTCATCACTAATCACAGCTTCAATGCCATGCTTTTTCGCAACTTCGCGAACTTCGCGCGCAAATTCACGACTATAAGTGCCAATGCCAACGAGGGTAAAGCCTAGCTCTTCAGTTGCCATCCGTGCGGCGGCAAGGACATGGGTGGCATCACCGAAGATAAATACGCGCTTGCCTGTCAGGTAAGTCGAGTCAACTGATCGGGAATACCAAGGAAGTCTCGAAGCACTAGCTTCGGCAGCCGATGATACTCGCGCTGCATCCCAATTGCCGAGAGTGTCGGTTTGCGATCGCGCTAGAGCTAGACTGACATCGATATCGGCAACTTTGCCAATTTCGGCAATAAAATCGCGAGTTGCACCCACGCCAATCGGCACAGTTTTAATGATTGGCTGATTAAAACTGCGACTAAGCCAAGTGCAGGTTGTTAGCGCAATTTCAGGATAGAGACAAATATTAAAATCAGCATCGGGAATTCGCAGCAAGTCCGCAGGAGTTGACCCCATCGGCGCGATCACGTTTACATCGACATCGATCTCGGCAAGCAACTTGATCACTTCACGAATATCATCACGACATCGGAAGCCTAATGCAGTCGGTCCAATGATGTTGGCTTTAGGACGAACATGGCGATCGCGCTGAGGACGTGGCGTATTTGGTGCAGGGACAACGGGCAGCAGCAAAGTACGGACTAGGTGATAGAGAGTCTCACTCGCGCCCCAATTTTCTTTTTTAGAATACGCGGGTAAATCTAAACTAACAACGGGAATCGGTAGCCCCATACTCTTAGCTAAGCCTCCTGGTTGATCTTGGATCAACTCAGCTGTGCAGCTTTCGCCAACCAGCATCACTTGGGGCTTAAATCTGTCATAGGCTTCGCGAACAGAAGTCTTGACCATCTCGGCAGTGTCACCGCCCAAATCGCGAGCTTGAAAGGTGGTGTAAGTTACAGGTGGACGGCGATCGCGCCGCTCGATCATTGTGAATAGCAAGTCGGCGTAAGTATCGCCCTGCGGCGCATGAAGCACATAATGCACACCTTCCATCGCCGTGGCAATTCGCATCGCTCCAACATGAGGCGGTCCTTCGTAAGTCCAGAGAGTTAATTCCATAAGTTATATCGATAAGTTTAAAATTATTAGGTAACTAAATCACACCGTTAATCTTCTACGTCTCTCCAGAGGACGCGCGAATAGCTCCGCGAGGTCTGCTGCTTGATCATAGCCATGAATCGGTGAAAATACTAACTCAATTGACCATTTAGTTGCCATCCCTTCGGCTTCAAGCGGATTGGCAAGTCCCAGACCACAGACTGTGATGTCTGGGCGAGCGGCGCGGCAACGATCTAGCTGCTTTTCGACATCCTGACCTTCTGAAATCAGCGTACCTTCAGGCAATAGGGCAATTTCGCTGTCCATCAAGAGGCGATCAATATAGGGCATTCCCACTTCGACTAGCTCCATGCCACATTCTCTGGACAAAAATCTGGCTAAAGGAATTTCTAACTGCGAGTCAGGGAATAAAAATGCTTTGCGACCTGTCAGCGCTTGACGATAGCGTTCCAAGCCAATTTTGGCACGAGCTACCGCAGGGGCGATCGCCTCCTCAAAAATCTGGCTATCCACATTCCAAGCATCAGCCGCTGTCTTCAACCATGCAGTCGTACCTTCGATCCCTAAAGGATATGGCGATGGCAATAAAGTTCCGCCGCGTGAAATTAGCGATCGCACGGTTTCGCTTAAAAATGGCTGCGCTAAGATTAATTTCGTGTTTTTGCCAATTGGGGGCAGATTTGCCGCGCGGCGCGGCGGGAAGAAATAAACTGGACCAATACCCATCTTGTCAAATAGTCTACGGAACTGGTCTTCCACCACATCCGCAAGGCTGCCAACCACCATCAAGCTCGGTTCATCGCTGCGTGGCAATACAGGAACCATTGATCCTAGACAAGCATCTTCACCTTGAGTGAATGTCGTTTCGATGCCACTGCCCGAGTAGTTAAGAATCCGAACCTTAGGGAAAAATCTTTGACTGAGACGTTCGGCTGCTTTGGCAAGATCGAGCTTAATTACTTCAGATGGACATGAGCCAACTAAAAACAGCGTGCCAATATCAGGGCGACGCTCAAGTAACTGATCGACCACGCGATCGAGTTCGTCATTAGCATCCGCCAGCCCTGCTAGATCACGCTCGCCGAGAATCGCCGTCCCAAATCTTGGCTCTGCAAAAATCATTACCCCAGCCGCAGACTGAATCAGGTGGGCGCAGGTACGCGAACCGACCACCAGAAAAAAAGCGTCCTGCATTTTGCGATGTAGCCAGACAATACCTGTCAAGCCGCAAAATACCTCTCTCTGCCCCCGTTCTTTAAGCACGGGAATATTGGTCGTAGTTTTGATCGGAATTTCCGTGCAAGGCTCTAGAGCCATGTTTTGCTCTCCTTTGGGGCTAAAATCCCTAATGTTTCGTTTTTATACCCGCCCTAAGTTTTGCAGGGCTG
>JAYTWB010000270.1:0-2713 GCA_043743655.1 Cyanobacteriota bacterium
TTTGTCTGATTATTTGCGGACTCAGCTTAAGCATCCTTCTATTCCTATGGCGCTTGCGTAAGTCCTATCAGTAAAAAGCCTCTTGACAAAAATGCTTTGCCCTTACCTACAAATAAACAGGGTAAGTTGTCTTGCCCTATGGGAACTGAACAAGTTGATTAAAATTTTGTTGCCGATTAAAGGAGCTGTGACAACTAAAATAAAAGATATTTACGAACACTTTTGAGATATAGCTTAAGTACGCTATGATTAGAAACTTATGCTTATAGGTTTTGCTAGATATTAAACAACATAAGTAAGCGTAGGATGTAAACTGCAAAAAGCTGTGATGCTCAATGCTCTTACATTTCTGGGAGGAAACCAGATAAATTCAAAACAGGAACAAGGAAAAATTTAGTTATGATCAATCGGGCCAAAACTGCTACAACCACCAATGTCGGCTTCACACATGAAGATTTCGCAAAACTTTTAGATAAATACGATTATCACTTCAGCCCTGGCGACATCGTTGCAGGTACAGTATTCAGCATTGAGCCAAGAGGCGCACTTATTGACATTGGTGCAAAAACAGCAGCCTATATCCCGATTCAGGAAATGTCGATCAACCGCGTTGATCAGCCTGAAGAAGTTTTACAAAATAATGAAACTCGTGAGTTTTTCATTCTCGCTGACGAAAACGAAGACGGGCAACTAACTCTTTCGATTCGTCGCATCGAGTACATGAGAGCATGGGAACGGGTACGTCAGTTGCAAGCAGAAGATGCAACTGTGCGATCGCTTATTTTTGCTACCAATCGTGGTGGCGCTCTGGTCAGAATCGAAGGACTACGCGGATTTATCCCTGGTTCACACATCAGCACTCGCAAGCCTAAGGAAGAATTGGTTGGCGAAGAGTTGCCCCTTAAGTTCTTGGAAGTAGATGAAGACCGTAACCGTCTCGTCCTTAGCCATCGCCGCGCCCTCGTCGAACGCAAGATGAACAAGCTCGAAGTTGGCGAAGTCGTCATTGGCGTAGTACGCGGTATCAAGCCATACGGTGCATTCATCGACATCGGCGGTGTGAGTGGTTTACTGCACATTTCCGAAATCTCTCACGAACATATCGAAACTCCTCACAACGTCTTCAATGTCAATGACGAAGTGAAGGTAATGATCATTGATCTTGATGCAGAGCGCGGACGGATTTCACTCTCGACTAAGCAACTCGAAGCTGAACCAGGTGACATGGTGCGCGATCCGCAACTTGTCTATGCCAAAGCTGAAGAGATGGCGGCAAAATATCGCGAACAACTCAACGCTCCTCCTGCGGCAATGGAAATTGCTACAGAGGCATCTGCTGAAGAAGAAGAAGAGTATGAAGTTCCTGATGCAATGGAAGAAGCAGAAATTCCTGAAGAAGTTGTAACTGAAGAGGCTGTTGTTGAGACAGAAGAAGTTGTAGCTGAAGCATTAGAAGAAGTTCCGACTGAAGCTTAACTACTTCTTGAAGTTAGAAAAGAGTTAATATTTCTATAAACAAGGTGAGACCATCTCACCTTGTTTTATTTTTTGTTTTGTTTTTGAGATTGGCTAAAAATTTTGAAAAAGCGTTTAGATGTTTTATTAGTTGATTTAGAGCTTGCACCATCGCGGGAGCAGGCTCAAAAGTTTATTCGGGCTGGTTGGGTGCAGGTAAATCAACAGGTTATTGATAAGGTTGGTACTGAGGTCAAAGATGATGCGGTGATTTTGGTGAAACAACGATCGCCTTTTGTGTCGCGTGGAGGTGAAAAGTTGGCTGGGGCGATCGCGACATTTGGGATAAATGTATGCGATCGCGTTTGTTTTGATGGGGGTATCTCGACGGGTGGATTTACGGACTGTATGCTCAAGCAGGGCGCGACAAAGGTCTATGGAATTGATGTTGGTTATGGACAGGTGGCATGGGAAATCCGCAGTGATGAGCGGGTGATTTTACGGGAACGGACTAATTTAAGACATCTCACGGCTGATGATTTATATGCTCCTGAAGATATCGTTCCCGACTTTGCGGTGTTAGATTTATCATTTATTTCACTAACCAAAATTTTGCCAGCATTATGGAATTTATTGCGATCGCCCCGTGAGACATTGTTGCTAGTCAAGCCCCAATTTGAAGCTGGTAAAGGACAAGTTGGCAAAAATGGGATTGTACGGGAGCCAAAAATTAGAGCTGAGGCGATCGCTCAAGTTTTAGAAACTGCTCAAAATCTTGGTTGGCAATTTCAAGGTTTAACGCCCTCCAGTATCCAAGGAAGAACTGGTAATTATGAATATCTGCTATGGCTAAGCGATCGCCCTTCTGGGACAGTTACGCCTAATTTTGATGAAATTCTTGAGATTACAACGCATCAATTTTAGGATAGTGCATCTCGCAACATCGATAATTTTTCAGGCAAAATTCGATAGTAAATCCAAGTGCTGCGTCGTTCTTTGGTGAGCAATCCCGCTTCATACAAAACTTTAAGATGATGACTCACTGTTGGTTGCGCCAATCCTAAAGTTTCTACCAATTCACAAGCGCATACTTCTTGACTTGGCTGTGCAGCAATTAGGCTCAAAATTTGTAACCGTGCGGGGTCACCTAATACTCGAAATATACTGGCTAATTGGCTTGCATCCTCTGGTTTGAGGCGACCAGTTAGTAAAGGGGGGCAACAAGCGATCGCCGAAATATTGGGTGCAATAAAAACAA
>JAYTWB010000271.1:0-1590 GCA_043743655.1 Cyanobacteriota bacterium
CAAAAGATAAAGAAATAGTTCGTGATTATTTTAATTCGGTTGGTTTCGATCGCTGGCGGCGGATTTATGGTGAAGGCGATGTTAATAAAGTGCAACGCGATATCCGCACAGGGCATCAACAGACGGTCGATTATGTTTTGGCATGGTTTAAAAACGACAAAAATGCCAGCTCACAAACTGTTTGTGACGCAGGTTGTGGCACGGGTAGTTTGAGTATTCCTCTTGCGGCGATGGGCGCAAAAGTCGAGGCAAGCGACATCTCTGAAAAAATGGTCGGTGAAGGTAAAAGCCGCGCCATTGATCCTGAAAATCCTATTTTTTCAGTCAAAGACTTAGCTACATTATCAGGAAAATATGACACTGTAATTTGTCTAGACGTGTTAATTCATTACCCTGATCGCGATTCGGAAGCAATGATCGAACATCTTGCCTCGCTGGCTAAATCTCGTCTAATCATCAGCTTTGCTCCCCGAAATCCTTATTACATTCTGTTGAAAAAGATTGGCGATCTCGTTCCTGGCCCTAGCAAAGCGACTCGCGCCTATCTCCACAAAGAGTCTGATGTGCGCCGTGTTCTCAAGAAGTTAGGCTTCACAATCAAGCGCAAAGAATTTACTGCTACCTCGTTTTATTTTTCCCGCCTGATTGAAGCAGTTCGCATTGGTTAAACTCTTTAGCTAAACTATAAAGAAAGCTCATGCGGTGGGTGAGCTTTCTTGACTAGAAAATTATTTAAAGCTGATTTAGGGTTGTAAGAATTCTTTACATTTCATAAATAGGCGATCGCATAGAAATAGCCGCAAAACCTGTTTGAATAAAAGACAGCGCTTTTATTAATATTCAAATTAATATCCAAATTCTTTAAGATCATTTATCTTCATTCTGTCCTATGGTTGCCTCCTCAACAGTTCGCATTAGTTCTCGCAAAAGTCAGCTAGCACTGGTACAAACGCATTGGATACAAGCGGAACTAAGCAAATCTCATCCCAATCACCAATTTGATGTCGTCACGATGAGTACACAGGGTGACAATATCCTTGATGTGCCATTGGCTAAAATCGGTGATAAGGGCTTATTTACCAAAGAATTAGAACTCTCAATGCTGCGTAAGGAATCTGACCTTGCTGTGCATAGTCTCAAAGATTTACCAACCAATCTGCCAGAAGGTCTGATACTCGGTGCAGTAACCGAACGCGAAAATCCTGCCGATGCGCTAGTTGTCCATGAAAAGCTAAAGGACAAAAGCCTCGCAACTTTACCCGCAGGTACTGTGGTTGGCACATCTTCACTCCGCCGTCTCGCTCAGTTACGCCATTACTATCCACACCTCACTTTTAAAGATGTGCGCGGCAATCTAAATACTCGCTTACAAAAGCTAGACTCGGGCGAATATGATGCCCTAATTCTTGCCGCAGCAGGTTTACAGCGTTTGGGAATGGGCGATCGCATCCACGAAGTAATTAGTGCGGAGATTTCTCTCCATGCGGTCGGACAAGGTGCGTTAGGTATCGAATGTCGTGCTGAAGACCCTGAGATTTTGGCTTTGTTTGCACCAATCATCCATTATCCCACCACCCAGCGTTGTCTTGC
>JAYTWB010000272.1:0-2712 GCA_043743655.1 Cyanobacteriota bacterium
ACCTAAACTTGGGGCAGCCGCAATTTTGATTGGACTCGCCTGGGTCTTAGCAACTGTTAGCAAAATGGTTGTCGAACGCTTTTTGCGATCGGCGCAAATTGATGCCAAGCTAAATGATAGTGTCAGTGACGCAAATGTGGAGGCGATGCCTCTGAGCGCGACTCTATCATCAGCTTTATATTGGTTTATCTTGCTGCTATTTTTGCCATTGGTACTAGATACACTTGGCTTAGTTCAAGCTCTTGAGCCTGTTAAAAATCTGGTCAATCAGATTTTGAGCGCTCTGCCCAAAATCCTCAAAGCGGTGATGATCGGCGGTATCGGTTGGTTAGTTGCTCAAGTTGTTAAACGCATCGTCACTAATCTACTTGCCACTAGCGGCGCTGATCGCTTTGTACAGCGTTGGATGCACCAAGCAGCTAATCAGACTCAATACACGCTTTCTCAAGTAGTTGGGAATTTTGTTTATGTATTGATTTTGATTCCTACGGCAATTTCCACCCTAGAAGCATTAGAAATTGGCGCGATTTCGCGTCCAGCTACAGCGATGCTCGATCAAGTATTGCGCTTCTTACCACAAGTGTTTGTGGCTAGTGCCATTCTCACTGTCGCTTATTTCTTTGGTCAGTTTGCCAAAAATATTGTTTCTGGAATTCTCACAGGATTGGGCTTTAACAATATTCTGCAATGGTTAGGATTTAGTGCGATCGCTTCAACTGCACCGACTGAGTCGCGTGTAGAGATAGATAGTGAGAATAGCCCGATCGCTTCTTTACCATCACAAACACCTTCGCAAATTGTGGGAATTATCGTATTCCTCGCAATCATGCTAGTGGCGATCGCTACCGCCACCGATGTCTTACAAATCAATGCGCTTACCAGTATTGTTTTTGGTGTCCTGAAAGTTTCGGGACAAGTGCTAAGCGGTGTGATTATTTTCGCGATCGGCTTATATCTTGCTAATCTCGCCTTTAATCTCATCTCCAGCACTGGTGGTCGTCAAGCGAGAATCCTCGGTCATGCAGCTCGCATCTCGATTGTGGCTCTGATTACAGCAATGGCTCTCAAACAAATGGGTGTTGCCAGTAATATTGTCGATCTCGCGTTTGGCTTGCTAACTGGAGCGATCGCTGTGGCGATCGCTGTCGCTTTTGGACTGGGTGGCAAAGATATCGCTACTCAACAATTGCGTGAATGGTTAGATTCATTCAAACGTAACGACTAAAATTTAAAAGACCCAAAAGTAAAAGGGAGCGCATCGCGCTCCCTTTTACTTTTGGGGAAGTTTTATTTAGTTCAAATAAAGCGATCGCATTTGTCTCGCAACACGATCAGGATGTTCGGCTTTCATGAGGGCGCGGACAACAGCGACACCTTTTGCACCCGCCGCGATCGCCTCACTAAGATTATTTTCATCGAGTCCCCCGATCGCAAACCAAGGAATGTCTAGATGCTCGTTAGCATATTTGACATATTCATAACCTGATGCCGCCTTGTTGGGTTTGGTGGGCGTAGCATGAACTGGCCCCACACCGACATAATCAACTTGATTATGCAGCGCAATGGCTAATTCTTGAGGGCTAGTGGTTGACTGCCCGATGATGTATTGCGATGCGTCAGCACCATTCACATTTGAACTCGCATTTAAAATTTGTCGCACTGCGGATACAGGTAAATCAGTTTGCCCAACATGGACACCATCGGCTCCGACTGCGATCGCTATATCTACGCGATCGTTGACCAAAAATAGAGCATCATATCGATGGCAAAGGTCGCAAAGTTGTTGTGCGATCGCCAAGCGAACAGCATCTTCGCCATCTTTTTGACGATGCTGCACGATCTGCACACCACCCTGCAAAGCTGACTCCACGACTGAGACAATATTATCTACTGGCATGGTGACGAGATATAACCTCGCGGCTTGCAACTTTTGACGGCGGATTTGACCAATATCAGTAATGTCATGAGCTAACAACTGGCTCTCAAGTGTATAGACCTGATAGCGCATTTGTTTCATTGCGGCTCCCATGACTGGATCGATCACTTTTCCATATTCTTCCAGAACTCTCAGCGCTTCTTGCAAGCGACCCATATTTGCTCTGAGGACGGCTTGCACATCAGCACGGCTAATCTCATTGGCATGACTTAAGGCTGTCGCTGGATCATCAGGTGTGTTCCGCGCGCGGCGAAATTTTTCTTTGTGCCACTGAGCAAGTTCTTGACGTAGTTGTTTGCAGCGATCGCATAGATTTACATCTTCCAGACCAAAACGACACCATTCTTCGATAGTTCGCAGGGCTTCACGCGCGCGATCGAGGTTGGCATCAAGGATACGATAGATAATTTGTTGAGACATCAGATAATTTGTGGAGAGATCGTGAACTCTAAACTCGTAAATAAAGCTAAAAATCAAAGTCAAAGCTAGGTTCGGCGCTTAACTTACCTAAGCCTAATTCTTTATCATCGACGAGTTGAATTTCGTAATAGCCCAAGATATGTTGGGGCGCAGGATTACCGCGTGAAGCGCCAGTTATGCCCATTGCAATGATTACGCAGATATTGCTTTTAGTGTTCTTACAGCGTTGTTTCCAGCGCTTGTGATGCTCGCTACTGAGCGTTTGTTTGTCAAATTCACCAAATAGATGCAGATCATCATTGCCCATCACCATTAAGCCAAGTTGACAAGCATTACCGAAAACATCTTCCGCAGGA
>JAYTWB010000273.1:0-5233 GCA_043743655.1 Cyanobacteriota bacterium
TACTATCTACCAACTTAAATTTGGGCTTTTGTCTGATTATTTGCGGACTCAGCTTAAGCATCCTTCTATTCCTATGGCGCTTGCGTAAGTCCTATATAAATCTGAAGATTTCAGTGATTTAGATAGAGTTAATATTGAGAACCATAAAAACCTGAAATTAGAACAGATCGAGATTCAAGACCCTAACAATCCTGCCAAGTTAATTGATGCAATTTTAATACAGTATTCGGAAATATAAATATGAGAATTGTATCTTTATTTAGTGGTGCTGGCGGCTTAGATAGAGGTTTTGAACTTGCTGGTTTTAAAACTATCTGGGCAAATGAATATGACAGAGAAATATGGGAAACATATCAGAAAAACTTTTCTCATGTTTTCTTGGAAAAGAGATCAATAACTGATCTCTCTATCTCTGACATTCCTAATTGTGAAGGCATTATTGGGGGGCCTCCATGCCAAAGCTGGAGTGAAGCAGGAACTTTAAAGGGAATTCATGATAAAAGAGGAAAACTTTTCTTTAACTTTATTGACATATTACAAGCTAAGAAGCCATTGTTTTTTTTAGCGGAAAATGTATCTGGAATGCTTGCTGTGAGACATCGTGAGTCTATTCAAAAAATCAAAGAATTATTGATTGATTCAGGATACAATCTTTCATTTGATTTACTTAATGCCTGTAACTATAATGTCCCACAAGACAGAAAAAGAGTTTTCTTTGTAGGATTTAGAAAGGATATAGATGCTAAGTTTGCGTTCCCAGAACCTCATCGAAAGAAAGTATTTCTCAAAGAATCAATTTGGGATTTACAAAATAATGCAATGCCAGCTTTGGACAAGAACTACACGAATGGTAGTTCTTGTCGAATATCTAATCATGAATATATGATTGGTGGATTTTCAACTATTTATATGTCTAGAAATAGGGTTAGAAATTGGGAAGAAGTTTCTTTTACTATTCAAGCTGGAGGAAGACATGCACCTTTGCATCCCCATGCGCCAAAAATGAGATTTGTTGAGAAAGACAAAAGAGTATTTATCGAAGGTAAAGAAAATTTATATCGAAGGTTAAGTATTAGAGAATGTGCAAGGGTACAGACATTTCCCGATGATCATATTTTTTATTACAGTAAATTAGCATCAGGTTATAAAATGGTTGGAAATGCAGTTCCTTGTAATCTTGCTTACTATTTAGCAGAAGCAATAAAAAAGACTTTAGGTAAGTAGAACATTTATCTAAAAAAATTTGCTATACTTACAAATTGTGATTATTCCAAGAGCGTAAATCTTGATAGAACGCTACACGTTACCCGAAATGGGTCGGTTATGGACAGATCGGCATAAATACCAGACTTGGTTGCAAGTTGAGGTTGCCGTTTGTGAAGCACAGGCAGAATTAGGCTATATTCCTGCCGATGCTGTCGAAGAAATAAAGGCGAAAGCAAATTTCGATACCGATCGCGTCAATGAAATTGAATTAACCGTCAAACACGACATGATCGCGTTTTTGACCAATGTAAATGAATATGTCGGTGACGCAGGTCGCTATATTCATCTTGGCTTGACTAGCTCCGATGTGCTAGATACGGCGCTGGCAGTGCAGTTAGTCGATAGTTTGGAACTGATCCAAGCGCAGTTAGAGTCAGCGATCCAAGCCATCCGCTATCAAGCACAACAGCATCGCTACACGATCATGTCTGGGCGTACCCATGGCATTCATGCAGAACCAATTACCTTTGGCTTTAAGTTGGCTGGCTGGTTAGCCGAAATGTTGCGCCATCGCGATCGCCTATTGTGCTTGAGCAAAAATATTGCGGTCGGTAAAATATCAGGTGCAGTCGGGACATATGCCAATGTTGATCCGCGCATTGAAGCGATCGCTTGTCAAAAATTGGGACTACAGCCTGACTGTGCATCGACCCAAGTAATCTCGCGCGATCGTCATGCCGAATATTCGCAAGTGTTAGCACTTATCGGTGCATCAATCGAGCGTTTTGCTGTTGAGATTCGTAATCTGCAACGTACTGATGTTCTTGAAGTTGAAGAGTATTTCTCGAAGGGACAAAAAGGCTCATCGGCAATGCCTCACAAGCGCAATCCGATCCGCTCTGAGCGGTTGACAGGAATGGCGAGGTTATTGCGTGGCTACGCAACGACTGCTCTGGAAAACGTAGCTCTCTGGCATGAGCGAGACATTTCTCATAGTGCTGCCGAACGGGTACTTTTACCCGATGGCTGTATTCTCACCCATTTCATGCTGGTTGAGATCACGGATTTAGTCAAAAATCTGTTGGTACATACTCACAACATGGAGCGCAATCTCTATTGCTATGGTGGTGTGGTATTTAGTCAGCAAGTGTTACTAACTTTAGTCAGTAAAGGCTTGAGCCGTGAAGATAGTTATGCGATCGTGCAGAAAGCCGCTCATCTAGCATGGAATAAGCCCGAAGGTGATTTCCGCAAGCTAATTACTGAAGACGAAACTGTGCGATTGACCTTATCAGATACAGAACTAGAAGCTTGTTTTGATCCTAATAAACATCTCAAAAATCTCGATCAAATCTATCAACGTTTGGGTATCTAGATTAAAAAGATGTCCTGTGCGAAGAACGGGAACATCAAAAAAACTCTCCTGTAGGAGAGTTTTTTTTGATCTAAATTTTGTTACAAATTGCTGAGAAGTATATCTATCTCACCCAAATCACACACCCAGATCATCTTTAATGTATAGATACTAAGAATCATCACCTAGACTTCTTTCAGGTTGCCAACTTTAGAGACTAATATGCAAAAGCGACATCTATATATATTGTCTGTATTCGCCACGGTTTTATCATTTGGTGTCGCAATCAAGGCGACAGAAGTCTTTCAGTCACGCACTGTCAAAATTCCTAGCCCTTCGGAAATGTCAAAGCTTGCTGATTCCTTCAGTCCGCAAGAAATTTCACAATTAGAAATCGATGATGTCTTGCGCGATCGCTTACGCTTTGATCTGCAATGGCAAGAAATTGTCCAAGCAGTCCGTCAAGATATGATTGTCGCCAAATGGGGAAAAGACCCTGTGGCAAATCCAGTCTGGAAACGTTATGGAGCCAAAGCATATCCCTTACTGAGTTACTATGCGCGATCGCGTGATGTAACACGACAGAAGTATGGGCTGGAAGGTATTCGCAGTCTCGGTAAACCCTACACAACTCTGTGGTTACGCGGACAGATTCAACGGCGAATGACTTATCCTAATGTGTATGATGTTGCGCCCTATGAATCAGAAGCGACAAGTAAAGACTGGGAAAAGGAATTTGGCTTGGATGATCCCAAACTACGCGCAGAATTAATTAGTTTAGCGAAGTCAAATCTTGAGCCTAAAAATTCTCCGCAATATTACAGTCAATTTAATTTAGAATTTTTGACTAGATTGCTAGGCTATGAAGCTGTGTATGGCAAGACTGCCTATGAGAAAGACAAGAATTTTGATGGATTACCAGAATGGGTACGCTTTGAGTCATTACAAAAACCAACCGATAACCAGATAAAGGCAGCGATCGCTTTCTATCAAAAACTATCTGGCGATGCTCAAGAAAATATCTTAGTTGAGCGCCTCGGTGCCATCAAAGCGGGAGAGATTACAGACTTTGGGCGTTCCTTCTTTCGTGGATTAGCTAACCAACCTGATGCTAATGATCGCATTTGGGCGATCGCCGAACTAGATCGTCATGGAGACCCACAAGGGACAGAACTCCTTAAAAATATTTTAAATAACGATTTGTCTCAGCTTCATTCACTCTCTAGGATTGTCAGTTACGAAAATTATGGTCGAAAAGGCGACTACGCCTATTACTTGCTGTTGGGAATGGTCGAGAAATATCCCCAATCAAAATTTGCGATCGCTTGTCGTGAATATGGCGATTTGACAGGACGCTCTTATTTTGATGGTCAGCCGCGCGCTCAAAATATCCTCGATCGCAATGCTAAGTGGACTGAGACTGAGCGACTGAACGCTTGGCAGGACTGGCTCACTAAATATAGCGATCATTCGGGTGCGGATGATGCCAATTACTTCCTCGCACTGAGTTTGCAAGACAATAATGACATTGTGGGAGCCATGCGCCTTTGGATCAAAATCATGGCGCAACCAATGGGCGATCGCGATGCTCTTTATCTTGCCTTTCCACATATTCGCACCTTACTTGATGTCGGTCTGTCCATCGACCAGATGCAAACGCTCCTCCAAGAGCCTGAAAATCAATCCTTTGCTCCGTTTTTGCAATATGCAATTGCCATTCAATATGCGCGATCGCATGACTATGCTAAAGCCCTCGAGATTTCGGCAGATATAAAACTAGCAGCTATGCCTGATCGCATTCTCGAAGCATATTACTATCCGCAAGGTCGATGGTGGCGAGAGGGTAATCGGGTTGAAGACTTTAAAAAAGAATCTCAAGCCTTGATGAATGAACAAAAGTTGCGCTGGCAAAAGCTACGTCAATGGCAAATTGAAGGTACGCCTGAAGCCCGATATCAAATCGCTTCAGACTGGGCGGGGATGGGCGGATGGAAAAATGGCTATCTACCAATCTGGGGTGGTATCAAGGCTTATCTGTTGCCAACAGACTGGAATTGTCGAGAATGGTGGGTATGCGATGAATCAAAACGCAGTAGTGCCGAGATTTTGGCTAAATATCAAGGTGGTAGTCAGAATGCGATCGCTCTTTCCCTCTATCAAAACCTGCTCGATGATAGGAGTATTTCTCCTGCTATTCGTGAGAAAGCGCTCTACATGGTTGCCATGACCTTGCTCTCGCAGTGGGAAAACCACACTTTCTCAGAAACCCAACGTATCCATCCTCCCGCAGGAGTGATTATGACTAAGCAATATCGCCAAATCAAAACCAATAAACGTAGCTACTCTTATCAAGATTATGATCTCTTGGAAAAGACCATCCAAACTGACTATCAACGTCGAATTGATGGCGTAATCACTGAGTTACAGGTCAAATTCCCTCAGAGTCAATACACCGATGATTTGCTATTTTCCAGCTTCTTTCTCAGTGAACAACCACGCTATTTACAAAGCCTGTTAGAGAGATATCCCAATAGCGATCGCTCGGCTGAGGCGAAATTCCTCCTAGAGCTAAAGAAATAACTAGAGAGGGTGCATAGCACCCTCTCTCTCCTAGAACATTTCCTAAAATAATAAATAACTGGGCATAATTAAAACCCAGAACCAGAGGTTGTT
>JAYTWB010000274.1:0-2080 GCA_043743655.1 Cyanobacteriota bacterium
AGAATTTTTGCGACAGCCCCTAGAAGATGGATTTGTTTGCATTTCTCGCACACGTCAATCAGTGACTTTTCCCGCCCAATTTACACTGATCGCTAGTACAAATCCTTGTCAATGTGGATACTACGGCGACTCAGTTCAGCCTTGTACTTGCACACCACGTCAGCGTGAGCAATATTGGGCAAAGCTCTCAGGGCCTTTGATGGATCGGATTGACTTACAAGTGACCGTAGCAAGACTAAAGCCCGAAGAAATGACGCGATCTCTAGATGGCGAAAACTCTAGCTCAGTCAAAGAACGCGTTCAAGCATCGCGCAAAATCCAGCAAACCCGTTTTGAGCAAGAAGCAAAGGTAAATTGTAATGCTCAGATGCAATCCAGACATTTACGCCAATGGTGCAAATTAGATAATCCTTCTCGCGACTTATTAGAAGCAGCGATTAAACGTTTAGGTCTATCAGCCCGCGCCACAGATCGCATTCTCAAAGTGTCTCGCACGATCGCTGATCTCGTCAGCGCCGAAAATATTCAAGTTGTGCATATAGCCGAAGCTGTCCAATATCGCACCCTTGATCGAGTCATCTAATCTCGATTAAAAGTAAGTATTTTTTCAAATCCTTGCTATACAAGGATTTGAAAAAATACTTACTTTTAATCACAGTCCAAAGCACTATACATGCTATTTTGTGTCTGGACTTTCACATCTAACTCTCTGGATCAGAGAAGACTAAAATATGAACAGTTTAACTAAGTGATTAAGCAAGTGAAAGAATCCTATCGTGGCATTCATGTATGAGTATAGTTTTGGTAGTTGAAGATAGTGTCACACAAAGGGAAATGATTGAGGACTTACTTAAAGGTAGCGGTCTAACTGTCAAAACCGCAGGTGATGGGATAGAGGCTCTAGAGAAAATGCAAGGCAGTTGTCCAGATATTGTTGTCATGGACATTATTATGCCCCGTATGAATGGCTATGAGCTATGCCGCCGCATTAAGACCGACCCCAAAACCAATCGCGTTCCTGTTGTAATGTGTTCATCTAAGGGTGAAGAATTTGATCGCTATTGGGGAATGAAGCAGGGCGCTGATGCCTATATAGCCAAACCCTTTCAGCCTCAAGAGCTAGTTGGAACTGTTAGACAGTTGCTTAGGAAAACTTAATAATTTTAGTAAGGATATTGATAAATTTATAAACAACAATTCTTGATTATTTAAGAGACGTTAGTTACCATCAATACTTTAATATTTGATTCTGGTTTAATTATGGTTTGATTTAATATTTTTTAAACTTAAAAACATCAATAAAGTTGCAGTTTTGCAAAGTAGAGATTCCCAAATTATGGCAGGAAACCAAGACTTCTTCCCTGGTATCGGACAAGATCAGGCTACAGACTTTGAACAAAGCCTCGAAGCCCCAGAAGGTGAGCTGCACCTAAGGTTTTTTGTGGCTTCTGGGATTGAGTTCGCCTTGCCTGCGATTGGAGTTAGTCAAGTTCTAGAATATGCTCCAGATCGGATCAATCCGATGCCGAATGTCTCCCCGCTGTTGCTAGGTACAGTTAACATTCGCGGTAGAGTAGTTTGGGTAGGCGATCTCGGGCAATTTTTGGGAGAGGCTCCTCCCGTTAATACTGATCGCGCAGAAATCTCTATCATCGCGATCGAAGATCAGGGCATGATGTTAGGGTTAGCAGTAGACCAAATCAGTGTGATGGCTTGGCTTGACTCGACAAAGCTAAACGTGTCTAGAAATAGCTTTGACAGTATGGCTCCATTTATCAAAGGTGAGTGGATAATGGACAATAGCGACCCTCTAAAGTTGCTAGATCAAGTCAATATTTTGCGATCAGCACGCTGGGCTTCCTAGACAAAGCAGATGACCATAAATATGACCACAAATAAAAACAATAAAAAATGATTTCCAGCAGATAATTGCGAGCAGATAGCAGAGATTTTAGCGATTTTAGGAGAAAGCACATGTCCTCAAGTACACAACACCAAAAAGAATACGAAAAAGCTTCCCTAGCCTACATGCAAGGGGACTACAATCAAGCTGCCAAATTTACCCAAGAGCTTGTCAAAT
>JAYTWB010000275.1:0-5521 GCA_043743655.1 Cyanobacteriota bacterium
CAACCAACCACATATGATTTTGTTAATCCCATCGCTAAGACTATTGTCAATAGTGACTCTCCAGAAATTACAAATAGCAATACTAAGCCAGTATTAACAAAAACTACCACACGCGAGTATAAGTTAGATGAACTTTTAGCTGTCGCAAATAAACTAAGCAACTTTACCACCCAATACCTTGGCAAAGTCGTAGTTACAAATTATTGGAAATCCTCTCGTTTGGATTCATCTTGGCTATCAGAATTTGAGGTTGATCGTAGTGGGCAAATATCACATCCAAAACAAGCAGCGATCGTCTGTACTCCAGAGCAGCACAAACTGATTCAGGATTGGGTGGCAGCATATATCAAACGTTGCAAACAAGTAATTCGTAATTTTGATCAAATGCTAGAACAAGACTGCCTTGACAGCCATCAGAAGGAGTTATTACTTTCTTAGTTAAGCATTATGGCGATTGTGATAAATGAGTTAGACTGGTTTTAATATTAAGGGGAGCGATCGCAGAGGCAATCTAACAATGGCTAAGCGCGTAAGAATTGAGCCAATTGCCCAGACAGCGGATATTGCAACAAATGGTGCATTACTATCTGGCTTAATGGGGGAAGAGCTAAATATTTTAAAAGAATGCGGTGGGCGTGGCATGTGCGCGACCTGCCATGTTTACATCCAAGAGGGCATGTCGGCTCTCAGCCCCATGGGCAAGCGAGAGCAGCGCACTTTAGAGGTGATTACAACATGTAAACCAAACTCTAGGCTTTCTTGTCAAGCCAAAGTAATCGGTGAAGGTGTTGTTGTCGAACTACCTGTAGGGATGTATGTTCAGTCAATTCAGGACATTGAAGCTCTAATCGGGCGACGTTGTGAAAAACCACTACTAAGTCCGATCACAGGTCAGACATTAGTAGAAGTCGGGCAATTAATTACCCGATCTGTAGTCCGTCAGCTTGAGAACACCAGTTTTAGCGTTGGCGAGCAATTGGCAAGTACAAAAAGAGCTGATGTTTTTTAGGTTGCCCCTAATTTTATACATTATCTAAATCTAATACATTTCTGGGATAGGAGTATTTACTTATGACTGTTGCTGTAGATCGTCCAAATATTGCATCTAACCCTTCTAACCCTAAGCGGAAAAATAATCACTATAGTCTCCAAGATTTTTTTAAGCCTAATGTTGAGAAAGGGATCATTGAAGATTGGAATGGATCGCGAAACATCCTGACCAGTGAAGATTTCATCATTGGTCTACAGGAAGGATTAGAAGACGAAGTGGGTGAGGCTTCGGCGGCGGTGATGTATTCAATTGGCTGTGAATGGGGGCGACAAGATGCTTTAGTCTTTACAAAATGGTTTGAGCGCGACTTTGGGCGCAGCATTCGCCAAACTAACTTACCTTTTTTATTAGAAACTTGGTGGTGGCCATTTACCTCACAAGGTTGGGGCAAGTGGCAAGTCGATATGAACGATCGCAAGCAAGGATTTATGTTTATTAGCGTATTTGACTCAGCCGTTGCGCGGAGCTTGGGTGATGTTGGCAAACCCGTTTGTCACTTGTACGCGGGTTTGTTCTCAGGCTTTTTTACGCACTTGGTTAATAAAGAACTCGATTGCATTGAGATTCAATGTTATTCGATGGGCGAAAATTACTGTAAGTTTTTACTTGGCGGCAAAAATCGCATTGATGCTGCTTCATTTTGGTTAAATGAAGGAGCCACAACCCGCGACATTGAAGGTCGTTTACGAAATGGAGAATTTATGAAATGAGTATTCCCGTAAGCACTTCAGATTGGCGTTTACAGCCATTACGCAGTTTTTGGCAGAGCGTGAATTGGGACAATCGCGCGATCGCCAAAGTACAAAATAACAACATAAATATCTCTCCTGTACTGAGTTTATTGATGCCAGTCCGAGAATATTTTCGATCTATTACTTGGACAGGAACTCCTGAAATTGCAGCTACACTCCCTGAAACCAAGCTAAGTAGTAATATTAAATCTACTGTTGAGGAAAGCCGCGAAACTCTTGAAGACTTTCTTGACGATATTTCTAAATTTTTCTAACAACAAATCGCCGCATAAAAACTATGGTTCCCAAGATTCAAGAGTTAATTAGCCAAGCGCAAGATCGCTATCTCGTAACCGATGAGCTTGATCTCATGGAAAACTACATTAGTTCATTACCTGATCGCCTGAAGCTTTATAAACTCATTCGCGATCGCGAAATTAACATTTTGCAAGAAGTTGCCGACCAAGTACCCAAAGAGATGCCCAACGTGACTGTTGAAGATTTAGAAATGGGAATCAAAAACTTAATTCTTGTGTTGCGATATTGCTCAATGGCAATGCTATTAAATGATGAGAACTTTTTAAAACAAAGACTACTCAACTGGCTAGAAGGGATCATGTCAATGCGCGATATGCGCCGCCTCAATGAAACTCTCTACAAACTCCTCAATCAAGGACTTCGCCAACATTTTAGTCCTACGCAACTCGCCATGTTTCAGCCTTTGATTACTGCCGCTCAAGTCACGCTAATCTACTAGAGACCTATCAATATGATTTCTGTCGCCGACCTGATCAAGGAAAATCGCATCCCTGCCAACTTTTTTGACTACAACGCCTATGTCAAAGGTGATCTAGAAATTGGGCTACTAGAAAATCGACGTGGCGATCGTCTGCTAGCGGTTCCCGATACATTGCTATCCGCGCTTTATGCAGGCTTAGCCAAAGAAACAGGACAAGCTTCTAAGCTCGTCTTATTTAATTGTGGCAAATGGTGGGGCAAAAACTTTTATACGCGATTTACTGAATCCCTTGAAGAGTACTATTCTCAGTCGCTAGCTGAAATGGATATGATCACCTTCATTCAAAGCTTAAAAGAATGTTGGCAGACTCATGGCTGGGGTAAGTTTGAGTTTGATCCACAGTATCAAGCTCAAGGCTTTATTTTTGTGAAAACTTATAATTCTCCTTACATTCGTGAAATTGCTGGTAACAAGCTACCAACAGGATATTTAGAAACAGGCATCCTCACTTCTTTTTTTACTCGGTTAACAGGTCGTGAGCTTTTGGCAGTACAGACAACTTGCGAGTCTCTAGGTGCTAGTTGCAACACATATGTTATTGGCTTACCTGAAAGACTACAAATCGTTGACTCATTCCTTGCTGAAGGATTAACTCACGAAATAATCTTACAGAGATTACTCAAATAAAAAAAGGGGCGCGAAGCGCCCCTTTTTTTATTTGGATTTGGATTTAGGTTTCTGTTGAACTTTAACTGTCTGTTGCTGCGATTTCCAAGCCCCAGAGAGATGTCCAAAGTTTTTACTAAACTCATCGCCACCCCACCAGTTGCCAACGCGCCCTTCATCCCAAGATGCAGAGATAGCTCCGTAGCTTAGTCCCAAAACACCAATACCCAGAAAAAGCATACTTAAAAGGACAACTGCCGAAGTTGGCAAGTCAAGAATATGTCTACTGACAAGAATGTAGCTAATAATAAATGTAGTAAGTCCTAGTCCTGTGGGGATACCACAGAAAACAGCCGCACGTCTAACCATACGGCGGCTTACCTCTTCAGGTATGCCTAAGCTGTCGGTCTTAGTATTGCGATCGACATCGGTATCAGCAGCATTCGCAGTAACAGAGGGAGGCTTTTTGGATGGCTTTTCTTTCTTACTGCGATTGCTTGGTTCAAAAGGAATACGTTCTGAGGTTGGTTTACTCACTTTTGTTGCATTAGTCTTTACTAACGAAGACTAGCCTCTTACGCCTAGACTTTGGATAAGTTGCTTGTAGTGTGGACGATCTTCAGTACGGACGTATGCGAGTAAGCGCTTACGTTGACCGATAATTTTTAGTAAACTACGACGAGATGAAAAATCTTTAGGATGTAGTTTGAGATGAGTTGTCAACTGGGTGACGCGCTCGGTCAACAATGCAACCTGAACATCGGATGATCCAGTATCAGTGGGGTGCTTCTGGTATTCGGAGAATATTTCTAGCTTGCGCTCTTGCAACAGTGCCATAGTAAAAACTTGAACGTGTCTTGATGTGTACTTAGATTATTTTTAAGGTAATGGCGATCGCCATTTCTCTAAATGCTAGAGCTTTTAGATTTATTAGCCTAACATATTAGGCGCATATTTTTGAATTTTAATGAGCTGAGCCATTGCCATGATATTTGTCAGTATCGTAAAAACCATTGCGAGTACCGAAGAATAAACAGCTAACTGTAAATAAAATAGTCAAGATTGGCAAAATAACTTTGAGATCAAGCATTGTTTGTAGTAGATGGTGACGATGACTTATGTATTTTAAACCCAAACCGAAAAGAATAGAGGCTGCGCTTTGTGCAGCCTCTATTCTTTTCTTAAATGTTAATATCTGGGCTGATATCTGGGTTGCTAGAAGTTTCGCTAGTAGTAGGACGATAACTCTGCTCAAAGGCATATCGCACAATCTGTGAACGGTTTTCCAGATTGAGTTTGGTCATGATGCTGCTGAGATGAGTCTGGACGGTACGCGGGCTGATTTGTAGACGCTTGCCGATTTCCTTATTGGTAAATCCTTGGACAACTTGCCAAAAAACTCTCTCTTCGGAAGGGGTGAGATTGGTACGCGAAACAGGTGCGGTCGGCTGTTGGAATAGCCGCATATGCTCGCTGGGTGTGCGATGTGGTTCGCGTTTGTGCGGTGAGAAAAAGTCTATATCAGTTTTGCCAATGGTCATGCGATCGCCACTTTTTAGCAAAATGGGAAAAGTGATTCTCTGTCCACGCATGAAGGAGCCGTTACGACTGCCAAAATCAACCAGATAAAAACTACCATAATCATTATTGGTATTGCGAGTTTTTGCATCTCCTCTCATGGAAGACTCAAAACTGTCATTTTTGGAAGCGCCAACAATTTGTAGTGTGGCATGATAGCGAGAGACCCATTTGTCAGTTAAGACCAATGAGTTATCGTATCCTCTGCCAATTGTCCAGAAATCGGCATTGGTAAGTGGAATCATTTGCTGCCCCTCATCTGCATGAACGATCAGATAGGGGTGTGGGTGTAGAAGGTTCACTGAACTGTTAGACAACTTTGTTGTGTGCATCTCAATCAATTGCCAATATAACCTATTTATATATTGTGAGACGCGTTTAATAAATTTTGAGTTCCTCGCTCAGATTCATGGCTTTTACTGACATATTCTGTAATTATCAAATCTTGAAAGTACGATCAGTTCTTGTTAAAAACCATGATTTGGATTGCGATCGCTTTACAGTTAGTACTTAGTGCGGGATTGTTGTTGGCAACATGGCAAGTTTGGATATTGCGAAAGACCTTGAGTAATACCGTGAATACGATTAATAATTGGACAAAGATTTGTGAAAATGGTCTACAAGTATCTTCGCCTGGGCTGGAGGTTGCTCGTGATGGAGTTGAGGTGGCGCGGAAGCAATATCGAGCATTGCAAGGGCAGTTAGAAAAAGTTCGTAATTTACTAGCTGTGCTTGGACGTGGTGTATCCTTTGTAG
>JAYTWB010000276.1:0-3545 GCA_043743655.1 Cyanobacteriota bacterium
TGCAATCAGGAGTAGCTCAGATATTGTTGTCTGGTTTGCAAGCTTATATAAATGATTGGCGATCGCAGTTTCCGCATAGCCATGTAGTTTTAACAGGTGGCGATCGCGATCGGCTCAAGCAATGGGGACTGAAAGTAGATATAATCGACAAAGATTTGATTTTTCGGGGGCTATTCCATTGCCATGAGCTTTAATCCCAATCTTTGTTGAAATGAGAGTGAAGTCGAAAGCCAAAATCGCCCTGATTGCTTGTGATTATTTGATCGTTCCTTCCGATCTAAAACCATCGAGCAGAAGATGCATTCTAGTTTGCAAACTTTGCAAACACTCGTAGCTCAGCTAACCTCACAGTTGGAATCACATTTAAACCCTGCTGGCATGATTCCTGCTGTCAGAATTGTTGAACTGCCTATTCAATCTGCTATACCAGTACCTAACAAAAGCAATAAGCCTGATAAACCAGCTAAAACATCATCTAAAACACCAGCTAAAACAACGACAAAAAACAAGAATACTGACGATCATGATCCAAAAAAATTACAAGTGCTAAAAGATTTGAACACTATGAACTTTGCCGATCTAGAACGGAAGCTAGGGCAATCAAAAAACGGTAAGTTTGCTCGACCGATCCATGAACAGAGATCGCAGCAGTTATTTGCATCAATCTCAGATACGATCGCAAACGTGAAAGGGCTTGCTGAAAAAACCATGCAAAAAATCATTGACGCATGGTAATTAACCTATGGTGATTAATTTCCCGAAGCTAAATCCTAGGTGTCGGAATCGAACCGACATATCAACGATTATGAGTCGTTTGCTTTACCAGTCAGCCAACCTAGGTAGATTGTTGCGATTATAGCCGCTATTGTAGCCGTAAGTATTATATGCTATCAAGTAAGCTACCTCACAGGTTGCCTGATAGCAATATTAGCTAAATAAGTTTGTGATGGTATCACCCCGCCCCGAAAAGCGATCGCGCAAGAAAAAAAAGCCTTCTAAGCAATTTAGACTAAGTTATAGTCTGCTTCTGCTAATTGCCATGATAGTTGTGGGGGCTACGGCTGGGCTGTTAGCTTATCGTTTTGGCACGCGCGCCTTAGAGGGCGTTAACCCTTCACCTGCTGGGGTTAAAGCGCCCAAGGTTAATCCTCCGACTAAGCCCAAAGAATCTCCAAAGTCGTCAACCTCAGGGCAAGACAGTAAAACTTCATTTTTCTTAGACGAGCAGGAAGCGATCGCGGAGATGAAAGCCCGCTCGCAGCAAGAACTAGGTAATTTGACTCGACCGAATTTTGTCGCAAAAGTGAATAATAGCGATCGCAGGATGCTTATATCATCAAGAGTTGACCAAGCCTATAACTCAATGCGCGATCCCTTAGCGATTTCCGCCAATGCTGACGAGAGGATCGCTGAAAGAATTGCCGAATTGCGTCAAAGGGTCTACACGAGCAGTCGATCCTATGAGAATAATTTTGATCGTTCTAGCATTAGCCCGTCTTTATTATCAACGCCAGTGGAGCTAGCTCCTATTCGCAGTCGTTGGGAAGATCGAAATGCCGCATTAGTTAGTCCCAAAAAAGTCAATTTCGAGACTTCACAACCAACTACGAAACTAGCTAAGCCTTGATTCACCCCAGCCTTGATTGGCGATTAGAGCGAAATGAAAATCTTTGGGGAGATAGATTACCCATCGCGATCGCCTGTCTGATTAATTCTGCTCTCTCACGAGATTTTGTCATCGCATTTGCACCGCCATAACTTTCGCGCTCTATTAAATAATTTTGAATGAGCAATGCTTCATTGTCGCTAGAGTTTTGAGAAATCTTGGTCGCAGTCAAACCCGATCGCGCGATCGCATTAGCCACGCAACCCATCACATGACTAGGACGATTGACATGATGATCGAGCAGCAAAGCCACAGCAAACTCCGATGACAAAATTTGGGAAATAGCAACGCCTTGCAAAGTTGAGGTGGGCATAAAATAAAAGCGATCAAGCCGTGAAATCGCATGGAGTACTTGGACTGATTGCACCAGAGAGTCCATTCCCGCGATCGCAAATCGTAAAGCCCAAATCGGTTGGCGCATCAGGTTTTTATCAGACTCAGTGACTAGCCGAATCCCATTCAGCGAGAGCCAGCCTGTGATGCTATCGAGAGAACTCACATCTAGTCCAAACTGTCCAAAATAATATTGAAACTCTGACGGATAGCGTCTTTTTAAAGTCAATAATAAAGCGGGTAACTCCCCTTGTTGTCCTGCCGTACCTAGCGTCCATTGGAATATCCCAAAACTCAAGTATTGATTGTCCCAAGTATTAATCGCATCAAGGCTACCTTCATTAGCAGCCGTCACCAGCATCACATTAATTTCTGAAGGACTCAGTTGCACCTGCTGCAACAATCCTGAGCCATAGGTGATAAAGTCACGAAGTTTAAAAATGCCCAGCCGATAAAAGCCAAGATTCTTAGTTTTCGCAAATGGCTCTTGCTGTCCCGTATTCAGCAGCTTTGCGATTAAATCATTACCAACCGTTGTAAAAGAGATAGCAATCTTATTTGGCGGATAAACACCCTCCAATGTATTTCTGACCATTGCGACTTCAGGATTGGGAGCGATCGCGGGACTTGCGCCACTAGGAATTAGCAATCGTTGACCAACTTGCAAGCTCGCAGGGTTAGTAATATTATTGACGCGAGCAATCTCCTGCCAATCAGCATTTGCCCCAAAATTTGCCCCAAAGAATCTTCGGGCAATACTTGACAGCGTATCTCCAGCTTGAACAATGTATTCCTGCATGGCTTCTCACAGATCAAATTACAGATCAAAGTCCTGATAAATTCCTGATTAAATTATAGAATTACAGGGCGAACGCCTCAAACTCTACCGATTTAAACAGCATATGGCGATCGATCGCCGATAAAACTTTATTATTCGCCTTCTCAGAATCCAAACACTGACAAACCAAACTAGCAACGTCAGCACGATGGATAATCCCCGCAATACTCGGGTCTTCAGTCAGCACGCCATTACCAGTCGCCGCCTCTGATTTCAACCCACCTGGTCGGATAATTGTATAATTTAAGCCGCTAGCCACTAGATGCTCTTCCGCTTTTTGTTTCTCTTTGAGAATTGCGCCTAAAGTCAGCAAAACTTGAGGAGAAAGTGCCACAACACTGTTCCCACTGCCAATCGAAGAAATGAGTACAAATTTTTGCACTCCCACTTTCACCGCGACATCAATCAAATTTTTATTACCTTCGCAATCAGCGCGATCGCCACAATCATTTGGCAAGCCACCCAGACTGGAGATCACCACATCGATCACATCTTCCTGCAACATCGCCGCTTCCAGATCAGCAAGGCTTAGGGCATCGCCAAACATCACCTTAGCCCCCAGAGCTTCTAGCTCAACTGCATAGGTGGGATTGCGTAGAAGTACGGTTAAATTCACCGAGGGAGGCACATTTTTGAGTAATAGCTTGGCAATCTCGCGCCCAACTCCACGACTAGAACCTGCTAAAAAGATATTTTGCATAAACTTTG
>JAYTWB010000277.1:0-8172 GCA_043743655.1 Cyanobacteriota bacterium
GCCTCCAGAACTTCGGGCGCGTAACCACCGATGCGCTGTAGTGCTTGCGCGACTATATTTTGCTTAGTTCTCAACTGAGCAGGATAGCTGACTGCTTGCCATTGACAACCGCCGCACTTATCGGCAACGATACACTTAGGACGGACGCGATCGCTTGATGGTTCAAAAATTCTTTCGATACTGGCGTGGGCGAAGTTCTTTTTCACAAATTCTAGCTTTGCCTCAAGGCGATCGCCTGGCACAGTATTTGGAACAAATATCGCGATATTTTCGTAACGTCCCACACCATCGCCGCTATCAGCGAGATCGTCAATGGTGAGCTTGATTTTTTGTCCCTGTAAAAGCATAGTTTCCTGCGTTGGCTGATAATCTAAAAACAATCTAATTGAGGATTATTGGGGTCTATTCTATCGCCTTTTTATCGCCTTGCATTGTATTATCTAAAGCTATGTTAATTCGATTATTCCAAAAACAAGACAGCGATCGCCTCGCGCAACTCTTCCACCATACTGTTCGCGAAGTGAATATTCGCGATTATTCATCTGAGCAAGTTAAAGCATGGGCTCCTGATGACATTAATTTTATAGATTGGTCAGAGTCTTGCACCAAAAAGTTTACCTATGTTGCCGAAGAAGAATCAGAAATTATTGGATTTGGTCAATTAGAAGCTAATGGTCACATTGATTGTTTCTTTTGCCATAAAGACTATCAGCGCTGTGGAGTGGGTACGCGTTTATATCGTGCGATCGAAGCTAAAGCTCTGGAACTAAGAATAGAGCATTTATTTGTAGAAGCAAGTATTACCGCGAGAGCCTTTTTTAAAAACAGAGGTTTTGCGGTTGTAAAAGAACAGCAAGTAACTTTTAGAGGAGAGAGCTTCACCAATTTTGTGATGGAAAAGTCACTTAAGAAGTATTTAGCTCAAAATATAGAGAAATCTCAACCTTGCGTAGTCGCTACTTTCTATCATTTTGTGAACTTAGCTGATTACAAATCGATGCGTCCTGCAATTATCGATTTTTGTAATAGTCATGATCTCAAAGGAATAATTTTACTAGCTGAAGAGGGGATCAATGCCACGATCGCAGGCTCGCGCGCAGGAGTTAGCGCTCTATTAAATTATTTGCGTTCCGATCCACGGTTGCAAAATCTAGATCATAAAGAGAGCTATTGCGATGTTATGCCTTGCCAAAAGCTACGCGTGAGATTGAAAAAGGAATTAGTTAAATTCGGTGTATCGGGTATCGATCCCAGCAAACAAGTCGGTGTTTATGTGGAACCAAAAGATTGGAATGCGCTGATTGCTGATCCCGATGTGTTGGTGATTGATACGCGCAATGTTTATGAAGTTGAGTTTGGGACTTTCCAAGGGGCGATCGATCCTAATTTAGACTTCTTTTATGAGTTTCCGAAGTATGTGGAAGCGCAGCTTAATAACAATAAACAGCAAAAAATTGCCATGTTCTGCACAGGTGGGATTCGTTGCGAGAAAGCCAGTGCCTATATGCTGGCACAAGGTTTTGATCAGGTCTATCATCTCAAAGGCGGTATTCTCAAATATCTAGCAGAAGTTCCACCTGAAGAGAGTCTTTGGCAAGGCGAATGCTTTTTATTTGACGATCGCATTGTTACTAAGTAGCTAAGAAACCAGAGGTTGTTCCGCCCGCTACGCGGGCGGAACAACCCTTTTGGTTTTGGGTTTTATGCGTAGAAAGGCTGGGCGATCGCGTTACCAATCTTTAAAAGTTCAGGATGGCTGACGACCAAAGTTGGGAAGTTGCGCTGACTATAGTCTTGTCCTATTTGCAATGGAAAGATGTTTGCGGATTCTAATGGAACCCAGATCGCACCGATCGCTTTGAGGATTACCCAAACCGCAGCAATGTCCCAAATCTTGGGAGTGGCTTCGACAGCACCAATAGTCGAGCCGATCGCTACCGTCAAAATGTTATAACTCGCTACCCCTAATATCCGCAATTTAAAAGGGAATTTCGATCTGCCCATTTTTTCGAGACTGCGTGAACAGGCGCTAAAAAAGTAATTTCCCAGCGCATCAGGATTAGGCGAGATTTCTGGCAAATAAATCGGTGTGTCATTGAAAAATGCTGCGGAACCATTCTCATCTGACCAGCCATAGATATTTTGACGTAATGGTGGCATTGCGACATAGCCGAAAACTGGCGTGCCGTGATGCAATAGCGCTATAGAAATGCCCCAAATCGGAATACCTCTGGCAAAGTTAGTCGTGCCATCGAGGGGATCGACCGCCCAAACCCATTCTTGAGCGCCAAAAATCTGAGTTGATTCTTCAGTTAAGACTCCAAATTCAGGAAATTCTTTTTGAAGCGCTTCTTTGATATAGGCATCTGCCCAGTGATCGCTCTTAGTGACAAGGCTACCATCGTCTTTGGCGATCGCTACTCGTGCTTGCTCAAAATCTACCATCAGGCGATCGCCTACTTGCTGGGTTAACTGTTTGATAAACTGGAGAGCTGTGGATAAGTTATTCATGAGGTCTTTTATGAACTTTAGTCTGAATCTAAGCCTAAGTTTAGGTCGCGTTTGGGCGATCGCCACCAATGTATTTCGCGAAACAGTGCGTGAGCAGGTGCTTTACCTATCATTGCTATATACGATGATCCTTGTATCCGCAATGGTTATGCTGCCAGAATTTTCCTATGATTCGTCAGCAAAAATGATTGTGGATACGGGGATAGCCGCGATCGAAGTGGTGAGTCTGATTGTGGCGGTATTGGTTGGCACAAATCTGATCAACAAAGAGATCGATAAACGCACAATCTTTATTCTCATTGCCAAGCCCATGCACCGCACTGAGTTTGTACTGGGTAAGCATCTGGGCTTGACCGCCGTAGTTGGGGCGCTGGTATCGATCATGACGCTGATTTTTATGATCTTGATGGCGATTAAACAAATTCCGATCCCGATTTTTGCGGTTCTTACTGCCAACTTTTTTATCTTTTGGCAAATCATGCTAGTCGGGGCGATCGCGATTTTCTTTGGAACATTCACAGGTTCACTAATTGCCTCTTTGCTAACCCTTGCGGCTTATTTGATCGGCAACTTTAGCCGAGATTTATTACTGCTAGGCGAAATTTCTAAAAATTCTAGTTTGCAAGCGATTACCCGCACCCTTTATATGATTTTGCCAGACTTATCGAGGGCAAATCTCAAAAATGAGGCAGTCCATAGCATTTTGCCAAGTCTGCTCGATATGTTTAACAATGGCATTTATATTCTTAGCTATGCGTTGTTGACTTTAGCGATCGCTATTCTCATCTTTGCCCGCCGTCAGTTTTAAAAAATGCTTTAAAACATTATTTTTTAAGATATTTAGGAAATAAACTATGCGCTATCGTCGTTTTGGCAAAACTGAAATGCTCCTCTCCGTATTTTCATTGGGAGCAATGCGCTATTTGGAATCGGCTGAGAATGCTCACCAAACGATCGCCCGAGCTTTGGAAGTTGGGATCAATCACATTGAGACCGCTCAGGGCTATGGCAAGAGTGAAGAATTTATCGGCAGAGCGATGCGAAATGGATTGAGTGAACAACGCGATCGCTTTTATATCACCACCAAAATCTCGCCCACGTCCGATGCTGACTCCATGCGCCGCCAAATTGAGCAATCTCTCCAAAAAATGAATGTGGACTATATCGACAACTTCGATATCCATGGACTTAACCTAAGAGAACATCTGGACTTAGTTACCAATCCCAATGGATGTATGCAAGCAGTTAGAGAAGCTGTCGATCAAAAACTTATTCGCCATGTTGGATTCTCTACCCATGCACCGCTTGATGTCATTCTCGATATAATTCGCACCGATTTATTTGAGTCCATCAACTTACATTACTACTACTTCAATCAGCGCAACGCCCCTGCCGTGCAGCTTGCCCACGAGAAAGACATGGGCGTATTTATCATCTCGCCATCTGATAAGGGCGGAATGCTCTATAACCCTTCCGATGAGTTAACAGGAGTCTGCTATCCATTTACGGCTCTATATATGTGCGATCGCTTTTTGCTCAGCGATCCCCGCGTGCATACCCTGAGTCTCGGTGCTACCAACCCTGCGGAAATAGACTCACATCAAGACGCATGGGATCAAGATCAACCCATGTCAGAATTGGAATTAGCAGTTCTCGATTGCATGAATCGCCGCTATACGATTTTAGAAGGCGATCGCTGTTCACAATGTTATCAATGCTTTCCCTGTCCTGAAGAAATCAACATTCCTGAAGTACTACGCCTCAGAAATTTAGCGATCGGCTTTGATATGGTCGAGTTTGGAAAATATCGCTATAAAATGTTTGAAAATGCAGGACATTGGTTTCCGGGGAATAAAGCAATTCGCTGCACAGACTGCGGTGATTGCTTACCGCGATGTCCTGAAAACCTAGATATACCAGAGCTTTTGCGTGATACCCACGATCGCTTAAATGGTAAACAAGGGAAGCGACTTTGGGAATAGAGTTTTGATCGCGATCCTTTTGCTATGCTAAACATCTGTCCTAATTCTAAAATAAAGCTATGGCTTCCAGTTATTCTTTCGATGTGGTTAGCGATTTTGATCATCAAGAACTTGTGAATGCGATCGATCAAACTCGCCGTGAAATTGTCAGTCGCTATGACCTAAAAAGTAGTAATACCGAAGTCGAACTTGACAAAGAAGAAATTACAATCAAAACCAATAGTGAATTTACCCTCACGGCTATAGTTGATGTAATGCAATCTAAAGCGATTAAGCGTAATTTATCTCTCAAAATCTTCGATTACGGCTTAGTCGAGTCTGCTAGCGGCAATCGCGTGATTCAGAAAATCAAACTACAGCGAGGAATTGAGCAAGATCAAGCCAAAAAACTTTCTAAAACCATTCGCGATAGTTTTCCCAAGTGTCAAGCTTCAATTCAAGGCGATGCTTTGCGAGTTACTTCTAAATCAAAAGATGAGCTTCAAGAAATCATCCAGCTTGTCAAATCAGAAGACTTTCCCCTCGCGCTCCAATTCACAAACTATCGCTAAACCAAATTAGCAGTACAGCGCTTTGCGCTCATTAAAAACCCAGATAAATCTTTGAAAGTGCCGCTTTCAAAGATTTATCTCGACTACTTCAAGTCTCAACGGGCTGCAAATCAAAAGCGGCGCATTGCGCCGCTTTTGATTTTTGAATTGGGAATTTGATTTAGCGATTCTTAAGCCGCCTTTGCCATCTGAGCAAGAATCCTCTGGACAATTTCCCACCCTGTCACTGCCTGCCAGACAAACACCCCAATCATCAATGTATTGACAGCAATATGGATACTCCTTGCCCAATCTTTAGCCTGTTGCAGTAATGGGGCTAGAGCCGCAGACAGAGCCGCCAAAAAGAC
Organism: Cyanobacteriota bacterium; assembly: GCA_043743655.1. Classification (GTDB taxonomy): domain Bacteria; phylum Cyanobacteriota; class Cyanobacteriia; order Pseudanabaenales; family Pseudanabaenaceae; genus Pseudanabaena. Next base: position 5,392 of record JAYTWB010000277.1, read on the forward strand.
CAAACCTAAACCAGCTAGCAAATGCGCTCCCACAAAAAGCTTGCCATTGTTGTTGTAAGTCACAGCCAGACCACCGATCGCCCCTGCCACCATCAACACTAAAAATACTGATCCCAGCTTGTGATGCTGAATGTTGTATCGTTTCGAGATCAGAGCTTTTTTCTCTTCCCCCTCAGCGCTGCGAATTTTACGATATTGCCATCCCAGATATCCTGCATAAAATGCTAAGAGCAGCGTTAAAAACATGAGAATGGGATGAGCAAAGGTAACTATAGTTTTAAAAGGTTCTGGAATTGCGATAATCATAGCTTTTAGGCAAATATTAATACGAGTACTATAAGCTATTTAACTTCTGCAAGTAAATTCGCAATGCGGGGATATTTAGAAACTAGACCGAAAGTTTCGGGGGAGACCACATCATAGGTGAAGTCGCGTTGGGCGATGCAAAAGCGATCCCACGCAGCGACTTCGATACGGAATAGTTTGATCACCGTATCAACTAAAAATGGAGTTAGTTCCAATTGCCAGCCAACTTGCAAATTTAGATATTCACAAAACTGAGTGATTAAGTCTTGGACAGTTAAGCGCTGCATCCCTAAAACTAGGCGGACAGGAGATGGAGCGACTGATGGAGCGGTGAGCAGATGGGTAACGATTTGAGCAATATCGATCGCGTGAACAAAATGGAGACTGCCATTAGTTTTAAAAAATCTGACATACGGTACATATTTGAGAATGTCCTTAAGTCCTCTGGACAAATGCGAATACGGCTTGTCCGCAGCGCCACCAAAGACGAGGGTGGGGAAAACAGTAATCAGGCGATCGCGAATGCGCGAACTTTCTAAAGTTTCCAGACAAGCATGTTTTGAAGCAATGTAATCAGTTCCGATTTGTCCTGCCTCAGGAATAATCTGATTATGAGAATCGAGAATACTTGCCGTGGAGAAATAGATCGCGCGCTCACAGACTTGAGGATCAAGCAGCGAAAATAGCTCAATCGTTTTATCGCGATTGACCACAAAGGCTTCTTCTCCACCCCAGCCTGCCGCAGTACTGACCACAAACTCCATCGTTTGGAGCAAGTCGCGATGCTGCCCGATATTTTGCATTGAGTCTTCAATGATATGCACATTAGCGCGATCGCTTAGATCAATTTGTAACTTGCGGCGATCGCGCACTAGCAGATATAGCTCGTAATCTGATTTGGCTAAAAGCATCTCGATCAAATAATGACCGACACAACCACTCGCACCTGTAATAAAGACTTTTTTTGGCATTCGGTTCTGCTAATTTCGTAAAAAACATACCCAACAGGGTGCGTCTTCTAAAGTACCTTATTTTTAGAAGACTTTAAACCTAAACAAAAATGTCCCCTAGTTCAGGCTGGAACCTATCTCGATTTGGGCTAGAACCCAAAAACCCTCGCTGGTGGTTTCAGATCGCCATCATCGCGATCGCTTATATCTTAGTCTCTACGCTCATAGTTTATGGCATACCCAAAAATCCTGCTACACCTTCTCCTGTCTGGCCGGGTGCAGGTATTGTGATTGGACTACTGCTCGCTTGGGGGCGATCGCGATGGTTGGGAGTGTTTTTGGGAACGCTTTTTTACAACTTACATAGGAGAGGATTATCAATTATATTCCCTCCTCTAGGAGCAAGTATTGGTTCAACCATCGGTGCATTGATCACCGTTTCACTGATTTTATATTTTACGCGCACCAATTATCCCTTACGCCAAGTTCGCCATGTCGTGATTTTTTCACTTTGCGCCATATTTACAGGAACTGTATGCCAAACAACGCTGGGGATACTTTCTTATAGCTCATTTATGGTCAATATTTGGTCAAATTTCCCAAAAGTTTTTGGGACTTGGTGGATTGGAGATTCTGTTAGCGTGCTGCTTTTTGCGCCATTAGTTTTTGTATGGCTGCGATCGCCACAAGATTCTAAAATCAAATCTTGGTTGCGTTGGGAAGTAATCGCCGTGCTATCCAGTTTAGCTACAGTTGCTTATCTCGCCTTTTACAAAAGTCAACCTGTCGAATATTTACTCTTACCGCCATTACTTTGGTCAGCCTTTCGCTTCGGTTCCAAGTTCACCACCCTAACGGTCATGCTCGTCTCAATGACAGCTTCGATTGCCACCGCCCACGAACTTGGTGTTTTTTATAAGCCACAAGTCGATGGCAATTCAGTTTTATTGTTACAAATATTTATGGGCATAATGGCGATTACTACCATGTCAGTTTTGGCGATCGTTTCTGAAAATGATCAAGCTAATCTGCGCTTACAAAGAGCAAATATTGATTTAGAACAGCGTGTGATTGAACGTACTCAAGAACTCCAAAATAGTGAAGCTAATGCAAGAGAACTCGCTACTAAAGCTGAAGCTGCTAATCAAGCTAAAAGTTCTTTCATTGCGAATATGAGTCATGAACTGCGATCGCCTCTTAATGCCGTGATCGGTTTTTCGCAGTTGATGATGCGAACCACTAACTTACCCTTAGAGCATTATGAAAATGCGAGTATTATTTATCGTAGTGGTGATTATTTATTAACGCTAATCAATAATATTCTCGATCTATCTAAAATCGAAGCGGGTAAATCAACTCTCAATCTCCGCAATTTTGATTTGTATCGTTTATTAGATGATTTAGAAGATATGTTACAGCTTCAAGCAAGTAGTGCAGGGTTAAATTTAGTCTTTGAGCGAGATCATGATGTACCGCGTTATATTTACACCGATCCTGTGAAACTGCGTCAAGTCTTAATTAATTT
>JAYTWB010000278.1:0-13396 GCA_043743655.1 Cyanobacteriota bacterium
GCGGATTTGGCGATCGCCTTGCCATTGGCGAATTCGCTCTTGCGGAGCATCAAAATAACTATGAGTCTCAATTACCTGAGAAACGGAATGTATATCTGAAGTTCTGATTAATCCACGCCACAAAATATCTCCCCGACTCCAATCATCAAAATCCAACACCATATCTGATTCCAAAATCGGCACAATCGTTGTCACTTTGGCGATCGCATCTAAAACTGAAGGAAACCGCACCCATAGTCGTTGCTTAGCGAGGTCTCGCATTCCAAATAACTGCACTTGAGTTGCGATGCGTAAAAGATTTTGAGGATAAGTACTGAGAATCAAGGCAGCAGCGGTCATGGCATTGATTGTAATTCCTCGTTGCCATGCAAAGGCGATCGCGCTGGTGGTTACTAAGATCAATAACCCGATCCAAACTTGACGCAGTTGTCGCAGTTCAGAGTGCATTCCTGAAAACGGCTTCTCTTTAATAATAGCAATCTGCTCTTGAGTGGAGCGTCCTGTGGCGATGACAATTCCCTTAGCCATTCCTGTGGAGATTTCTGTTCCTGCATAGATCATATTGCTGCATTCAAGAGCAGGTGTTTTTTCTTCAAATGTAAAACCAGCTTGTTTAGGACAAATTGCCTCACCGCCCAAGTTGGTTTGATTTACTAATAAGTCTATCGATGTCTCGATAATTCGCAGATCGACATTGGGGCGATCGCCTTCTTTCAACACTAACAAATCACCTAACACTAAGTCGCGTGATGGCAATTCCATCTCTTCGCGATCGCGGATGACGATTACCGAGTTTGACGGCTCATTTTGACGGCGTTGGGGGCGATCGCGACCAACTTTTTCTCTAGTTTTAATTGACCATAATGACATCCCAATGCCTACTGCACCGTGTAATCCACCTATAAGAATCAGCGCCCATCCTTCGGCTCCATTCCACTGCAAGCAAATTGCCGATCCTAATAGAAGATAAGTCAATGGGTCTAGTAACGGTTGTAATAAAATCTTATTAATTGGACGCGATCGCGGCAGTTTATTTGCTCCTAGATAGCGCAATCTTTGCCGCGCGTTCACATAAGATAGACCTTCTGTCGAAGACTCCAAAGCTGCTAATACCTGCTCTACATCCATGTAATGCCATGATTTCTGGATATCCGACAGAAAGTCAAATTTTGTCATGTTGCGATCCTGATGGCTTCTCTGCGATCGCTATTATAGGCAAACTCAAACCCATAAAATTGCGATAAAATCTCTAGCCTGCTAAAAAAACTCAAAAGAGTGGTCTTGAATCAGCTTTAATTAGAGAGGCGATCGCAAAAAAGTAGGTCATGGCATAAATATGGGGATTGCACGGCGACAATTCTTACAGGCAGGGCTGACTAGCCTGATCGGATGGCAATTTCTCACTCGCGATCGCGTGGCTTTTGCCGCCGAGCAATATGTCCGTAAAGCAACCGCTGTAACTCAACGTAAGCGAGCATTATTAATAGGCATTAATCAATATGATGCGCCAGAGGATGGTTCCTCTGGATGTTTGCCTCTACATGGTTGCGTCAATGATGTGGAGTTACAAAAGGAATTATTAATTTATCGCTTTGGCTTTGCGACCCAGAATATCGTCACTCTCACCGATCACGCCGCCACGCGTAACAACATTGCCGATGCAATCACCGAGCATCTTGCGGCTCAAACTTTGCCTGATGATTTAGTGATGATTCACTTTAGCGGACATGGTTCGCGGCTCGGTAATTACAATACCCTTGTCCCCGTTGATAGTGGACTGCCCCAAAAGCTCCTGCCCCAAAATATCCTGCATGATATTACAGAGCAAGAATGGCAAGGCTGGCTGCAAGCGATCGCCACAGATCGAGTTTTGTGCGTCATCGATGCAGGATTTTACTATCCAAATGTATCGACAATTGGTAACTTTCGGTTGCGATCGCGATTAGGACGTAAGGATTGGCAACCATCGACAGCATCCCATGCCCCGATAGATAGAGCCGTAAATATAGAAGCGATCGCGGCAAAACAGCAGATCAAAATCCCCACCACATTAAGAGCCGCCTCAGGAGATATGCTCTGTGCAGATGCTCAATGGTCAGGATTTAGCAGCGGTGCATTTACTTACGCATTAGTACAGCAAATGTGGCAGATCACACCTGCGAAAACTATCCATGTGGTCATGAGCGATGTCGTAACGACTCTGGATCGTCAAGCTCTACACAATGATAGTTTCACTCTTGATAAACAAGTTGCAGAGATAGTCCAAGTTGATGCCCCTAAGCAAAAGAATCTTGCACTTGACACTTCTGCAATATTTTTACCAATTCCCCAATCTAGCGCCGATGGCGTGGTTATTGGTAGCAGTAGTGATTTTCGTAGCGCTGATGTCAGTTTAGCTGGACTGCCAATCTCCGTTTTAAATAACTATATGGCGGGTTCAATCCTGCAAGTAAATTTAGAGACTTTTGTGCAAATAAAATCTCGTAATGGTCTTAAAGCAAAGGTTACAGCCTTAGAAATTTTAAGCGATCGCGATGACAATCTAAAAAGTGATCTAAAAGGCGATCTAAAAAACAATCAAAAGTTGGAATCGGGTCAGTTACTGCAAGAAGTAATCCGCGCTGTTTCGCGTAATGTCAAATTAGCGATCGCCCTTGATTTGGGCTTAAGTAAAATCGAGCGGATCGATGCCACTAGCGCCTTCTCGACCTTGCCAAATATGCTTAGTGTGAATACCAATGAGCAATCCGTTGACTGCTTATTTGGAGTGCAATCAGCCAGCTATGGTTTACTTACAGTTGGACATACACCGATTCTCGGCTCCTTCGGATCAGTTGGGGAGTCTGTAGGCGTTGCCATCAAACGGCTACAACCCTTCCTCGAAAGTTTACTCGCCGCCAAACTAATCCGCTCCACCGAAAATCAAGCAGCATCGAGGCTCGATGTGCGCGCTACCCTCAAAGCGATCGTTGGTGTTGATGCTCGCTCAGTTATTGTGGCAAGCAAAACTGCCGCGCGGGCATCTCGCGTGCCTGATAGCCAAGATAGCAATACAGTTCGCACTAAACCCATTAACATCGGCGATCGCCTCGAATGTGAGATCGAGAACTTTAGCGATCAGCCTCTATACATAAGAATTTTTTGTCTTGATCCACGCAGCAAAATTCTCACTCCCAATTTTGTCTCCATACCCTATGCCAATGATGGCGTGATTCCACCATCTGCAACTTTAACTATCCCCTATGCTAAAGCGCCCATGGATTGGGCAGTCTCCGCTCCAAAAGGCATGGTCGAGGTGCAAATTGTGGTGAGCCGCTCTCCACTTTTGCAAGTTGGCAAAACTTTAGAAGCATCTCAACGCCAAGCCTCATCTCTAAATGGATTGATTGCCATTCCCAATCCCCTCCAAGTTGCCCAAGCCTTACTAGCCGATCTTGATCATACTGGTAAGCTCGCTAAGTCTGGTTCGCATTCTAGTTTAGAGTTTGGCAACGTGAATGACGCATGGATTTTGGATGTCGATCAATGGGCAACTTTTAGTATTAGTTATCAAGTCGCTTAGAATTTAAGCTTGTTTTTTGGGTTTTAGGCTTCTCATCCTAGCGATACAGGCGGCTATCACTACGTTAAGGCTCTAGCGCAAGTAAAACAACGTTCCTATAATGGCTCTACCAACAACTCTTAAAGTTTAAAAAAATGGCTGTAAAAAAAGAAGACCCCAAGCGATCGCGCTCTCGACTGATTGGCAATGTTTTATTGTTGATCGGCGCAGGATTGCTAATTATAAATACATTTTTACCAAATCTATTTGCTCCCGCTCTACCGCGTGTACCATATAGCCTATTTGTGCATGAAGTTGAAGAAGGGCATGTAGCGAGAGCTTACATCGGACAAGACAATATCACTTATCAACTCAAAGGCGTGAGTCCTGAAGTGCCAGGCGATGTGATTTCTACCACCCCAATCTTTGACCTGAATTTGCCCGAGCGCCTCGAAAAAAGTAATGTCGAGTTTACGGCAGCACCTGTTCAAAAAGCGGGCTGGTTTGGGACATTGCTTAGCTGGGTCATTCCCCCATTAATTTTTGTCGGTATCTTCCAACTGTTTAGTCGCAATGGCGGCGGTGGCGTACCAGGTGGTTTGCAAATTGGTAAAAGCAAAGCCAAAGTCTATGTGGAAGGTGAATCTACTAAGACGATGTTTGTCGATGTCGCGGGTGTTGAAGAAGCAAAGCAAGAACTCCAAGAAATCGTTCAGTTCCTAAAAACCCCTGAGAAATACACCAAAATTGGGGCAAGAATTCCTAAAGGCGTATTGTTAGTTGGACCTCCAGGTACAGGCAAAACTCTACTTGCTAAAGCCGTTGCTGGTGAAGCAGGAGTTCCATTCTTTAGCATTTCTGGTTCAGAGTTTGTGGAACTCTTTGTCGGCGTTGGCTCTTCCCGCGTCCGCGACTTGTTTGAGCAAGCTAAAAAGCAATCACCTTGTATTATCTTTATCGATGAACTTGATGCGATCGGCAAATCTCGCTCTAGTGGAGGTATGTACGGCGGCAATGATGAACGCGAACAAACTCTCAACCAATTGCTCACCGAAATGGATGGCTTTGGCGTTGATGGAACTACTGTAATCGTTTTGGCGGCGACCAATCGACCTGAAGTCCTTGACCAAGCCCTGTTACGGCCAGGTCGTTTTGATCGCCAAGTATTAGTTGATCGTCCTGACAAGGTCGGACGTGAAGCGATTCTCAAAATCCACGCCGCGAAGGTAACTCTCGATCCTAGCATTGACCTCAGCGTGATTGCTACCCGCACATCAGGCTTTGCAGGTGCAGACTTGGCTAATCTCGTCAACGAAGCAGCTCTACTGGCGGCTCGGGCTGGACGCGAAACCGTCAAACTTGAAGACTTTTCTGAAGCTGTCGAGCGCGTAGTCGCAGGACTAGAGAAAAAGAGCCGTATCCTCAACGAGAAAGAAAAGCGAATCGTTGCTTACCACGAAGTGGGTCACGCTCTAGTCGGAGCTATGAATCCAGGCAGTGGCAAGGTTGAGAAAATCTCGATCGTACCGCGGGGAATGGCGGCACTTGGATATACTTTGCAAGTTCCCACCGAAGATAGATTCTTGCTGAGCAAAGAAGAAATCGAATCGCAAATTGCCACCCTCCTCGGTGGGCGATCGGCTGAAGAAATCATTTTCGGTAGCATCACCACTGGCGCTTCCAATGACTTGCAACGAGCTACTGAACTCGCGGACAAAATGGTGACTAGCTATGGAATGAGCGAAGTTTTGGGACCACTTGCTTACCAAAAGCAACAAAATCAGTTTCTCGGCGGTATGGAAATGGCGCGTAATGTCAGCCCTGCGACTTCAGAAGCGATCGACAAAGAAATTAAAACCATTGTCGAAAATGCTCACAAGAGTGCTTTAGCGATTCTCAATGCGAATCGTGATTTGCTAGAGTCAATTTCTGAGAAGCTCTTAGAAACTGAAGTGATCGAAGGTGACTTCTTGACTGGTTTATTAGCCCAAGTCAAGGCTGTATAATTATCTTTATTTCAAGGCATAGAAAAAGGGGCTTAAGCCCCATTTTCTATGCCTTAAATCACTCAAGTTCCTGAGATGATAGAACTCCACAATGATCGATAATATCTGTAAATTTCTCGCAGAAAACTTCGCCGCCGACTTGACTAATTGGAGATTTGGCTAGTTGGAGATTAGGAGAAGCTATAGTTTAAATCTTGCCTGCGATTTGTAAAAGTGTTACTTCCCAAACCAATCTTGGTTGTACATAGCGGGCAATTAACTCTCGCGCCTTATCAAGATGTTGCACAACTGGTTTAGCCCTTTGTTGTTCCCAAAAATAATTCTGCAAATAATCAATCAGCCATAATTGCAAATCTACTTCAAGTTCTTTGCTGATTTGTTTGGCGATCGTCAAAGCCGTTTTTGCATCTTGAGGAATTTGGCGCACTGAGTTTAACAACTCGATCGGAATACTTTTGAAGCGAGCAAACGACTCGATCGCATTACCCGCCGAACCTTGAGCGAGGGTGATCACTTCAGGCGGGATATCGGTATGTCCTCCGAGGATGAGGACTTCTTGCATTTGGGCTTGGTTAAGCCTTGTGAAGGGAATCCGCTGACAACGTGAGACTAGGGTTGGTAGGATCGACCCTGCATCAGGAACAATCAGAATAATCGTGGCATACAGAGGCTCTTCAAGAGTTTTTAGTAAGCTATTAGCCGCTGACTCTGCCATTGATTGAGCTTCTTCTAAGATCACAACCGATCGCTTACATTCTAAAGGCGATCGACTGACAAATTCACTAATTTCGCGGACTTGCTCGATTCTGATTTGCGGTAAGGCGCGGCGTTTTAGTCCTGCTGCGTCAGCTTCTTTGGTAGTCAGCATTTTACCTTTGTCTAAATAAGTCGGCTCCACCCATAGCAAATCTGGATGGTTACGATCGCTTAATCGATTGGCAGATTTGCGATCGCCTAACAAAATTTCGGCAAAAGCTGATGCAGTTTTGCTGCGTCCCACTCCGCTTGCACCCGCAAACATGTATGCAGGGGCGATTCGATCGCGTTGAATTGCGGCTTTTAAAAGGGCGATCGCTTGAGTTTGTCCCAATACGCCATCAAACGCAGTAAAGTCGGATACTAATTCATTGATCACTAATCATTCCATCTGTGTTGTTGCGATTTTTGATGCGATCGCCAAGACTCAGTAGAACTCATATTTTTGCGCTCAAGGCGATCCGCTAAATCATCACAATCACTATCAATAAGTCGTCGACGTAGCCACCAACGAATCGCTTCATCCATAGCGACCGATACATCTCCAGAAATTTCTTTTAACTCCGCAAATAGTTCGGGAGCGATTTCTACTCTTAGTTTAGGAGTTGACAACTGACGATCAGCGATCGCGCGAGGTTGTCTATTTGCGGCTACTTCTAGTTCAATTTCGGTTGCTGTATCTTCAGGCTCATTGGTACGGGTCAAAATAGGGTCTCTCTCTCTAGCATGAAATAGATTGAGCCTTAGGGAGATAAAAGTAATAGCAAGATTGATCACTGCGACAACTAATAGACTGAGAGACTTCCCCAGTATTAAAATCACAGTAGCAGTAAGACTTATCAACAATCCAGAGACTAACAGGTTGTAGCCAACTGTCTGTCTTGAGGTATTTGGACTAAGTGGCTTTGCACTCATAATAAAAATCAGGGAGACACTGATATGAATCAACCCCAGCGCCACAAAGAAACCATTAAGTAACCAAAAATCTTGCATAAGGATTTAATTAACTAAAACTAAATTAATCAACTAATCGTTCCACTCGCCGCGTGGTGGTACAACAGGATTCATTGTCAATGGTCGTGAGCGATCAGCTTCTTTGATAGCACGGCGTTGCAACCATTGACGGATGGCTGTATCGATCGCTTGTTCAGGGTCATTGGTGACTTCACCAAGCTCAGCTAGCAAAGCAGGATTGATTTCTACACCTTTTAACACTTCGTTAAATAATGTTTCGTCTAGCGATGGCTGGGCTTGAATTTCGTTGATGTTTTGTTCTGACATATGAGGAGTTTCTAAATTGACTGGCGCTATGCAGATTTTAACTAGATTTGTTACCGTTTAACTGTGCAGTGCGATCATATAGGTTGCTTTTCAGATGTTAGGGACGGCGCACTGCGCTGTCTCTACTGTATTCTAGACTAACATTACAGACTTTTTGGCATCCATGTCTTCACTTCAGGTCACCCGCGGCACTCGCGATATTATTGCTCCCGAAATTTATTACTGGCAACAGTTGGAGGCAACTGCGCGCCAAATCCTCAGCCAAGCTGCTTACACCGAGATGCGTACGCCAATTTTTGAATCAACTGAGCTATTTGCGCGGGGCATCGGTGAAGCGACAGATATTGTCGGCAAAGAGATGTATACGTTTAGCGATCGCGGCGATCGCTCCCTGACATTACGACCTGAAGGCACGGCAGGCGTAGCGCGATCATTTGTGGAAAACAAGCTGTTTGCTCAGGGCGGCGTACAACGACTATGGTATATGGGCGCAATGTTTCGTTATGAGCGTCCACAAGCGGGTCGTCAGCGGCAATTTCATCAGTTAGGTGTGGAAGTGCTAGGCAGCGCTGATCCCCGCGCTGATGCTGAAGCGATCGCGATCGCTAGTGACTTTTTGCAAGCCGTGGGTTTAAAAGACTTAGTCGTTGATCTCAACTCGGTCGGCAGTGCCGAAGATCGGGTGAGCTATCGCCAAGCTTTGGTGGACTATTTCACGCCTTTTATCGCAGAACTAGACACTGATTCACGCGATCGTCTTACTCGCAATCCTTTACGGATTCTTGATAGCAAAGACAAACGCACTCAAGAAATCTCTCAAGATGCACCGAGTATTCTCAATTATTTAAGTCCTGAGTCACAGCAGCATTTCGAGAAAGTCCAAGCCTTATTAACTGATCTAAATATCGCCTATCGGCTCAATCCTCGTCTTGTCCGCGGCTTAGACTATTACACCCGCACTGCCTTCGAGATTCAATCTAATTTACTTGGCGCACAATCAGCTGTCTGTGGCGGTGGACGTTATGATCGCCTGATCGCCGAATTAGGTGGAGCCGATACTCCTGCGGTTGGCTGGGCGATCGGCTTAGAGCGATTAGTAATTCTCATGCAACAGGTTGCGACACAAAAGCGATCGCAAATTGACTTTTACATCGTCTCACGCGGCGAAAAAGCAGAAGCTAAGTCTCTATCAATTGCTCAAATTTTCCGTAAAGCGGGATTTAGTGCCGAACTTGATTTTAGTGGCGCGAAGTTTGATAAGCAATTTAAACGCGCTAGTAATGCTAAAGCCGCAGTGGTGATTGGTGATAGTGAAATTGAGTCTGGACAAATTCAAATCAAATGGTTGAGAACAGGTGAACAGGAAGCGATCGCGATCGCTGATCTCAGTTCTAATTTTGAGTCTTTAAGGCAAAAGTTATGAATCAGAGCGAAGCAAATGGGCAGCGTTTACGCTAATTTGGAGCTAGAAAATATGCTGAGTATTCACTCCTAGAATAATTAATCGTCATGGCGATTGCTATACTTTGTTAATTATGATTAACTAACCCAATTTTGGTTTAATTGATACAAAACAATGATCCATAAGATCGCTAGGATCAGTTACTGGACATTTAAACCTTGGCTGCACTTTTAAAGACGATTGACTATGAAAATTCTCAAAATCCAGACCTTACGCGGTTCAAACTATTGGAGTATCCAACGACCTCAACTTGTGGTCATGCGATTAGATTTAGAGGATTTTCAAGTACAGCGCGTTAGCTTTTATCAAAATCTCTGCAAGGTGTTGCCAAGTTTGGCAGCAAAAGACATAACCCAGCGTACAGACATCAATGACGCTGATTTCTTGGCTGAGATCATCAAAGATATTGCGATCGCCATGCAAGGCTATATCGGCATGAAGGTAGACTTTGGGGTAATCAGACCTACGGTTGAGCAAAATATTTATCAAGTGGTATTTGAATACCAAACGGAACAGGCGGGGCGCTATGCAGCGCGCGCAGCTGTGCGAATTTGCACCAGTATTTTAGAAACGGGGATGTATGCCACCACTGAGTTGCAAGAAGACTTTAAGGACTTGAGAGATATTCGGCTTGATGGTCAGTTGGGCCCGAGTACAGAGTCGATTGTTGCTGAAGCTAAGGCAAGAAAGATACCGTGGTTAGAGCTTGGCAGTCGGGCGATGATCCAGCTCGGCTATGGGGTGCATCAAAACAGAATTCAGGCGACTTTATCGAATAAGACAGGGATTTTGGCGGTAGAGCTGGCTTGCGACAAGGAGGGGACAAAACAGATTTTGCGGGATTCGGGTGTGCCAGTCCCGAGGGGAACAACAATTCGATCGTCCAAATATTTAGAAGATGCGATCGCCGAAGTCGGCGGATTCCCGATTGTAATCAAGCCCTTAAGTGGCAATCATGGGCGTGGAATCACGATTGATGTTCAGACTGTTAAAGAAGCGATCGCCGCCTTTGACATGGCGCAAGAAGTATCCGAAGAAGTAATCATCGAGCGCTTTCATACAGGGCGCGATCATCGCATTTTGGTAATCAACGGGAAGTTTGCTGCCGTAGCTGAGCGTGTCCCAGCCAACATCACAGGCGATGGAGTATCGACAATCTCTCAACTAATCGAGATCACCAACCAAGACCCCCGCCGAGGTGATGGTCATGACAACGTTTTGACGCGGATTGAGATTGATCGCACCAGCATGGATATCTTGGTCAAACAAGGATTTACGCTAGAGTCAGTGCCGCCGATAGGTCAGGTTTGCTATCTCAAAGCGACTGCAAATTTAAGCACAGGTGGCATATCAGTTGATCGCACCGATGAGATTCATCCTGAAAATATTTGGCTTGCTGAACGAGTCGCGAAGATTATCGGTTTAGATATCGCGGGAATCGATATGGTGACTGAAGATATCTCCCGACCCGTGCGTCAAGTTGATGGCGCGATCGTGGAGGTAAATGCCGCTCCCGGATTCAGGATGCATACAAATCCGAGCATTGGTACACCCCGCAATGTCGCGGCTCCTGTGATCGATATGCTGTTTCCAGAAGGCACACCAACTCGCATCCCGATCGTGGCAATCACAGGTACAAACGGCAAAACTACGACTACCCGTCTCATCGCGCACATCTTTAAACAAACAGGTAAGCGAGTCGGCTTCACGACAACTGATGGCATTTATATCGGTGAGTGTTTAGTTGAAAAAGGCGATACCACTGGTCCTCATAGCGCCCAAGTGATTTTGCGCGATCCCACGGTCGAAGTTGCGGTCTTAGAGACTGCACGCGGCGGGCTTTTGCGCTCTGGTATGGGTTTTGATGGTTCCGATGTCGGCGTGGTGATGAATGTTCAAGCTGATCACTTAGGTATTGGTGATATTGATACGGTCGAAGACCTAGCTCGACTCAAGAGCGTGGTCGTGAGAACCGTTTTACCAAGCGGCTATGCGGTATTAAATGCCGATGATCCATTGGTTGTGGCGATGGCAAAAGAAGTCGAAGCAAAAGTCGCCTACTTCAGTATGGATGTCGATAATCCTGTGGTTAAAACCCATGTCGAGCAGGGTGGACTAGCGGCAGTATATGAGAGTGGTTATCTAACAATCTTGAAAGGTGACTGGAAACTGCGGATCGAGGAGGCGGTAAATGTACCTTTGACATTAGGCGGTCGAGCCGCTTTTATGATCCAAAACTCACTAGCCGCGAGTCTGGCTGCATTTGCTCAAGATGTTCAGATCGAACATATTCGTCAAGCCTTGACCAGTTTTGTGGCTTCGACTGAACAAACTCCAGGTCGGATGAATTTATTTGATTTAGGTAAGTTCCATGTGCTGGTCGATTATGCCCATAATCCTGCGGGATTTAAGGCGATCGCTGACTTTATCAACACATGGGAAGGAGAGAGTGTTGGGGTGATCGGCGCACCTGGCGATCGCCGCGATGGGGACATCATCGAGCTAGGTCAATTGGCTGCGAAAATGTTTGCCCGTATCTTCATCAAAGAAGATAAAGATTTGCGCGGACGTGAACCGCGTGTAGTTGCTGACCTCTTGCGTCAGGGCATTGCCGAGGTGAATAGCGATATTCCTTGCATTACAATTCTTGACGAAGCGGAAGCAGTCACAGCCGCCCTAGATAGCGCCCCTCAGAGTTCTTTGATTGTGGTTTTTCCTGACAAAGTAGATGCAGCTATTGCTATCATTGAAGCGCGAAAGTCCAAACTGCTGTGAACTCGACTATGCCGCATGTAATTTGCCTTGGCGAAGTCTTAATCGATCAAATTGCTGAAGATGTCGGTGTTAACTACGAGCAAGTTAGCGCTTGGAAGCCATATTTTGGTGGAGCGCCTGCTAATGTAGCTTGTGGTTTAGCCAAGTTAGGTACACCTGTCAGCCTAATCAGTTCTGTGGGACAAGATACCGCAGGAGCTAATCTGCTTGAGCAGTTGCGTGCAGCAGGTGTAGAGACTTCGGGAGTCCAAGTCCATCCTGAGTCAGTTACTCGCGAGGTTTATGTAACTCGTGATGTTCGTGGCGATCGCCAATTTGATCGGTTTAATGGCGATGAACAAACAGTGTTTGCGGACACTTTGCTGTCAGCCGATCATTTGCCAGAGCATTTATTTGCGGATGCTAAGTTTTTGGTGCTAGGGACACTGGGGCTATCTAGTCCTCAGACATCGAGAGCGATCGGGCGAGCGCTAAAACTTGCGGAAGAAAACTTTGTCCGCGTTGTCGTTGATGTGAATTGGCGAGCCATGTTCTGGAAAAATCCTGAACAGGTAATCAAGCTATTGCCAATTTTGCTGAAGTATACAGATTTTTTAAAAATGACTGAGGATGAAGCAAAACTGCTATTCCGATTAACTAGTCCTGCGGCGATCGCACAAGCCTATAACCATCTCGAAGGGATTATTATCACCAATGGTGATCAAGATTGTCGTTACTATTTAGGCGAAAAGCAGGGTAAATATCCCGCTTTTCCTGTGCATACAGTAGATACTACTGGCGCAGGAGATGCTTTTTTAGCAGCATTTATCCATAAGATTTACCACGCGCCGCTTACCAAGCTGCTCGATCTTAAGTTTGGGGAGCAAGCGATCGCCTATGCTAGTGCCGCAGGTGCATTATCGACATTAACTGTTGGGGCGATTTCAGGACAACCAAGCGATCGGCAAATTGGGGAGTTTTTAGCGATGCGACAAGCAAAATAATCATCAAAATAATAACTAAGACGACATAACCATGCATTCTTTATCTTTGCCCACATGGGTAATTCATATCTCTAGTGTGATCGAGTGGGCTGTAGCAATTTGGCTGATTTGGACATACAACAAACAGCAGTGCGATCGCGGTTGGGGCGGCTTAGCATGGGCGATGTTTCCGGCCTTAATCAGTGCGATGTGTGCTTGTACTTGGCACTTTTTTGATAATCCAGACTCACTGGAATGGTTAGTTACCGTCCAAGCATTCTTGACGCTGTTCGGCAATTGCACTCTCGCGATCGCGGCTTATCGCATCTGGAAAATATCACTTAAAAAATCAAAGCAAAAATCAAAGAGTACCTGATGCAATCTGCTCTAAATAGATAAAATCAGGAGACTTCACACCTGCTTCTGCTCTGATTTTGACAAGCTTGGGTGACTCAAAAAATCTTTTAGCAGCGTCAATTGAAGTCCATGCTGAAAAATGCACAATTCTATTTGGGTCGTTCTGATACTTGAGAACTTGATAAGATATCTCCCCAGCTTGTTTGCGAATCTTGGCAGCATTATCAAAAATATTTTTCCAAGCTGGATAATCGAC
>JAYTWB010000279.1:0-1817 GCA_043743655.1 Cyanobacteriota bacterium
CTCATGTGATTCAGACTAACATGATTATTTGAAATAGGGATAATATAGCCTTCAAACCAATGCTGAGCAAAGCTTTAAAGTCTTCTCTCTATATTGAAAATTGAAATTTTTCTTCTTTCTCATTAGAATTCTTTATTGAAATGGAACTTTGTGATAATAATCACTAAAAAGTACCTATAAAAGTATGCCTAAAGACATAGGCATTTTTGCAGTCAAACAACTTTTATATGCATTGCACTTGAATATGCAAGAAAATTTCAGGTTTATTCACAATATCTCTTTGATTATGTTTGGATGTAAGCCTTGTCGAGACATGTTCTTAGAAATAAAGTGCCGAAAACAGCAGTAAGTATTTCTAAAGATAGATACTAAAATAAATTTTATAAGAATTATTAGAAAATAATTCGATAAATATGTTGATAACGGTGCAAATTCAAATTTTTACGCGTGAAAAAATCATAATTATGTAGAAAGTACTAAGAAGTTTAGCAAAACATTTATAGCTAAAGTATAAGAATTTCTAATCAGACAAGATAAAATTCTTGCTAAAATCCCAAAAATAGTTATGCGATCGCATAACTCAAATGATCATTCAGTTTGCCACTCCGAAATCCTTCTAAATCCAAAGTAATTGCAGTAAATCCATATTCTCGGAAAGCTATGGTGAGGTCACCTATCTCCATCACATTCATAAATTCGTTCAGACGATCGCTTGATACTTCGATTTTGGCAGTGTCAGAATGCGATCGCACTCTAATGTCTCCTTTCCAACCGCGATCGCGCAGATATTGCTCAGCATTGCCCACTCGCCGCAATTTCTCAATCGTAATCTCTTCGCCATAAGGAAATCTTGAGCTTAAGCAAGGTTGAGAAGGTTTATCCCACCACGGCATTCCGAGATATTGCGATAACATGCGTACTTCTATTTTGGTAATCCCCACCTCAGCGAGAGGCGATCGCACTCCACGCTCGTGAGCCGCTTGGATACCTGGGCGATAGTCTTGTAAGTCATCAGCATTTAAACCATCGACCACATAGCCATAGCCCATGCTCTTGGCAAGAGGTTTAAGCGTATCGTGCAGTTCACTTTTGCAAAAATAGCAGCGATTAATCGGATTTGAGGTGTAGTTAGGGTTATTCATCTCATCGGTCTGCACGATTTGATGCTTAACACCTATAAATTCGGCTTGGACTTGAGCAGCAGCCAGATCAGACGGCAATAATGACGGCGAATTAGCTGTAATCGCTAAAGCGCGATCGCCTAAAACATCAAAAGCAACTTTGGCAACAAGCGTACTGTCAATACCGCCTGAATAAGCAACAAGTACTTCAGATGACTCGTTAAAAATTTGACGTAAGCGATCGAGCTTGTTAGACAAAGTAGCATTTAGCATAAAAATTTTAAGAGATTATTTTTTCTGTTTTGTTTGGCTTTTGCGAAGTCTTCTAACAATTGAAATTCATCATAAACTTCTGAAAGCGCCGCTTTGCGGCGCTTTCAGAAGTTTATTCGGGTTTTTAATAAGCGCAAAGCGCTGTAACACGACAAAACTAGATGGTGAGATTACTATGTTTTAATCTTGTCTTTGTGTTGTGGACAAGAAATCGCCACACTAGCACCGACTACAAAACCAGTATATTCTTTCAGCTTCGTCAGCTTATCCGCAGGGATTGCTGTACCTTGCTTGTCAAACTCTTTCTCTAGGGCATCAATCAAAGTCGCAAAAGGGACACCTTGATCCAAAGCTTTACAAGTCTCGGTTTCGACTAGACCGATGTACTTGATTCCATCAGTTGCGTCATACATTTCTTTGTAT
>JAYTWB010000280.1:0-6349 GCA_043743655.1 Cyanobacteriota bacterium
ATTTGGCTCTCCGATGTGAATACTTATGAGACTCATGCAGAGACAGTCTATTTACGAACTACCAAGACTCTATATGTACTCTGGGGCGATTGGTTAACACCTTTGCTCTGCGTCACAAGTATGGCTATTTATGCCAAACATCGTTTCAAGACATAAAAAAGGGACGCTTCGCGTCCCTTTTTTATGTCTTGAAACTTTTATTTTACTAGCCCTGCTCTGAGAGCGCGGACTGCCGCTTGTGTGCGATCATCAGCACATAGCTTATTCAAAATATTCCGCACATGGGTTTTAACAGTGCCAACTGTAATATACAGCCGCTCCGCAATCTCCGCATTGCTATTACCATTCACAATCTCAGATAGTACTTCCAACTCACGCTCAGTTAATGGAGTTGCTTGCAGAACCTGCTTGTAATCAGCCTCAGCAGCATCAATCTCTACAGTTGCTTCACGGCGGCGTACTTGCTGCAATACGATTTTAGCGATCGCAGGATCGATCCAAGCATTTCCCTCGGCAGTTAGTTTTAAAGCTTGGACGAGGTTCTCCGAACTAATATCTTTGATGCAATAGGAGTCTGCACCTGCGGCAAAGGCAGCTAAGACCGTTTCTTGGCTATCAGTCAAAGTTAGAATTAATACCTTAGTAGCGCGACCTGCTTCGGTCGCCGCCGCTTTAATCTGGCGGGTTACTTCCACGCCATCCATATCTGGCAAGCCTAAATCCACGATCGCGACATCAGGATATTGGCTATTTACCATCGCCACACCTTCTGCACCTGTTGCAGCCTCACCCACAAAAACAAGATCGACCTGTTGTTGCAACGCGATCTTCATGCCCATGCGGGTCAGGTCATGGTCTTCAATTAGGACAACACGAATCGAACTCATAAGCATTTTCGCAGGTTGTGCAGTGTCAATATTGTTACCAGAATCTCATATAAAGGGATCGCATGGCTATATAGGCGCATAAAAGTAGAAAGCACTCTTCTACTTTTATGCGCTTGTGTACTTTTTAATTTCTACCCACCACAAAAGATTTCTCGATGCTTTGATCATATACTGCACCACTTTTGGTAGTTTGCTTGATTGCAACTTGATAAGCTGCGTTGTTATCGGCGCGTAGCCACGGTGAACAATAACGTCCCACAGGCAGAGTGTAAGTATTGCCTGTCGCGATCGCGCCATTAGTCGGTTGAGCTTTAGGCGGAATTTTAAAAGTAATGCTCCGCCGTTTTTCATAAACACTGGAGATCACATTTGTTGCCGACTCTTTGCTGAGACATTGCACCTCGATGTTGGTCTCTTTGATCAGTTCACGGACATTACCGCGATCGCGCAGAATTAGCTGATTGTCAGTACCGATACCTGAGATGGTCTGCACTTGCAAAGAACTAATTCGCGATGGATCAAATCCACCCGTAATCTTCACCACTTGCAGATTCGGCTCAGCAATAACTTGATATTCCAAAGTTCCGGGGATTTGATATTGGATCGTAGCGATCGCCTTCTGGACATTTACCTTACTGCTAATTTCCGTCCGATCAACTCCTAATGCTGTCGGTGAGTCTGTAGCTGCCCAATCAACTCGATAAAATAATCGCGCCGTATCTTGCAAATAGGTATATGTGTCCGCAACATCAGAACTAGCTCTTAATAAGCGCGCCAAGCCACTTTTCTCAACCCAAATATTTTTGACCAGTCCCACTTTTTTGCCGATCGCTGATCCAATCGTGGTGCGATCGCTGTCTACCTCCGCAGGAATATCTAAACGCGGTACGAGTGTAACCTGCCCATATTTACCTGTTGCGCCATTGCGTCCATTATCGCTAGTCTCACCATCGCGCCCACTTCGACAAGAATAAGACTCTGAGTGCGAAACACCCTTATTAGTGCGGCGATAAAGCCAATCATCTTTGCGATATTCAGAAACTTTTGAATGATCAGAACCAAAACCAAAATCAAAACCACTACTCGATCGCTCACATAGTTGAGTCTCGCGCGAATAATATTGCCAAGCCGCTTTAGCGTCATTATAAGGTCGGCGCTCAGTCTCGAAATTGCAGTATTTAACCCGCCATTCTGATTCTTGACATCCACAGCCCTTACCACCGATTGCCCCGCGTCCATTTCTACCGCCTTTGCCGCCACCATTGCGAATCTCTAGCTGCTGGAGCATCGCCATATCAGTATAAAAAATTGTGGCATTACCACCATTACCACCAAGTCCACCAGTTCCACCATCACCACCACGTCCGCCAGATGCGCCAATCAGCGAATATTCAGGACGATAGGGTTGCTCACAACTATTCGCCGATCGCCCTGCCGTACCATCTTCTGCATCCTCACCAATTGTGCCAGAGAGATCATAGGCAGCAGGTTTGCCATCGATCACAACTTTAATGTCTTGACCATCTCTACCTGCGCGACCTTCCCGACCGCGATCGCCATCTTGTCCCGATCGCCCAAAAGTGGTTTGCGCGATCACTGGTGCGCTAACTAAAGGCAAAATTAGTAAGGCGATCGGTAAAGCTAGAATTAACAACTTAACAGCTTGAGGCAGAGATTGAGGCAATCGGGTTTTCAACATAGGTAAAGCTTTCCAAATCAATATATTTCTGTTGACATTATCATTACAGTTCGAGTTCCAATCAAGTTCCAGCTAAATTAAAAACATGTCCATAAATCAAAGTCAACAACTAGAAGCTTATAGCAGTGAACATCCTCAAGAAGTTTTGCTAGTCAAGCTAAAGATCGATAATGAATTCGATGAAGTAATGATTTTTAAAGGTTTTTCTAGTTCTTTAATGCGAGCAACTGCTTTCGATCCTGATGTCAGCGTAATCAGCGATCGCGCCGAAATTTTAAGTATTGATCGTCTCGCCGCCCCTTATCAACCAGATCAACCTAAGTACATCCAACAAGAGATAACATGGAAAGAATTCACTTTAATCGCAAATAATTGATCACAAATGCTTGAAGAGACAAAGCAATCAATTTATGGGAGGCAAGTGAGAATCGCCTCATTATTGCTTTACCAAAATGTATTAGCTCAAGAAGCTTGGGAAGCTTATCTAAAGTTATTGAAAAGTCTTGCCAATTTTGCCCTAGATGGACATGAAAATAACTCACGGCGGCTTAGTTATTTGTTTGCATATGGCAAATGGTTTAGAGCGATCGCAGCGACAGGATATAACTGGCGAGATTATGTAATCTCGCAAATACTCACTTCCGACAATCCCTTCAGTCAACAAGCTCAAACCACAGAACTCGATTTACTGCCCATATGCTTAGTTTCGGCAGCTAAGCACGATCTACAAGTTTTGGAAGAGCTAAGTTTCTGGGGTGGCGACAAGCTAGTTGATTGCATTGCTTCTTTTGGCGATCGCGCTGTGGCTTGGCAGTTATCAACCAGTAATCTGTCGCGACTTTCCGAATCTAAGCGATCGCTGATCCTCAAATTTCAAGCCACCGATGACTGGAGCCAACTTTTACCCGACTTAGTCAATTATTATCAACATTCAGGCACAGGGATATTTACTGATTACGATGCATTTCGCTGGCGTAATGGTCATCTCGAAGGAATCGCCCATCCTGATTTGGTGAAACTTTCTGACCTAATTGGCTACGAATCACAACGTCAAACTCTTTATAAAAATACTGAAGCTTTCTTGAGCGGCTATCGATCTTTACATGTCCTGCTCTATGGCAGTCGTGGCACTGGCAAGTCGTCAATGGTCAAATCTCTAATGTATGCCTATCGCGATCGCGGTTTGCGTCTAGTAGAGGTTGCCAAAAATGATCTCAAAGATTTACCAATTATTGCCGCAACTTTGCGCCAAGCCCCTCAGAAGTTCATCATTTTTGTTGATGACTTGTCCTTTGAGCATGAGAGCGAAGACTATAAAGCTCTCAAGGTGGTTTTAGAAGGAAATCTTGCGGCACAACCCAATAATTTACTGGTTTATGCAACTTCCAACCGCCGTCATTTACTGCGCGAATATTTTAGCGATCGCCCTAGTCTCAGAGATATTAGCGATCGCCAAGAGATAAATCCTTGGGACACAATGCAAGAAAAATTATCACTAAGCGATCGCTTTGGCTTAACGCTCACATTTTTGCAAGCCGATCAAGAAATTTACCTCAAAATTGTCCACCATCTTGCCAAACGCGCAGGACTCAAACTGCTTGATGACGATCTCAATTTTCGAGCCTTGCAATGGGCAACGCGCAATAACGGTCAATCAGGACGCACCGCCCAGCAATTTGTTGACTTTTTGCAAGCAGACATAGAAATCAAAAGTTGAGCAAAATTTCACTAGGTTTTAAGGCAGCGCAAAGGGCTGTATAAAAATTATTTTAGTTTATCGCTTTGTGTAGTAACATAGTTATCTGAAACAAAGTTATCTGCAACGGGATGTAGCGCAGCTTGGTAGCGCGCCTGCTTTGGGAGCAGGATGTCGTAGGTTCGAATCCTATCATCCCGACTTAGAAAAACGGAAAGATTTTATGTGTTTGGCACATAAAATCTTTCCGTTTTTTAATGCTTGTAAATAGCGGGCGATCCACGATCTGGATTTTAAGGTTACTTAAAACTATTTTTAGCAACATTTTTAAATGGATAAACTAAATAACTAAAATAATTAGTTGATGTTTCTAATTTAGTCCCATATTCTGTCGGCAATTCGCCCTTCGGCATATAGTAAGTCCCAAATATATAGTCAATAATCGGTAACTGTACCGCAAAATTTTTAGTGCCTAGATTAGAAACTTGATCATGATGCCAATGATGAAATTCTGGCGTAGCAATTATCCATTTTAAAATTGGGAAACTCACGCGAATATTGGCATGAATAAAAAAAGCGATCGCACTCGAAAAAATCGCGTAGATCGCCAGAGCTTCAGTTGAAAAGCCTAACCAGTAAAGCGGAATCATTTGACAAGTTTTAGTAAAAACCTGCTCCAGTGGATGCACTCGCACAGTTGCTAACCAATCAATATGAGTAGAACTATGATGAATTGCATGAAATCGCCATAACCATGGAACAGTATGCAATAACCGATGAGCAAAATAAAAACTGAGGTCGCCAATTACTATTGATGCAAACACTTGCCAGCCAATTGATTTCTGACTCATAAAAGTTAATAAAGTCGGCATTGAGTCTTGACTTAGAAATGTAAACATAGTCACAACTTGTGCAGTACCTCTACCAATAAAATAACCTGAAAAATAATAGCAAAGGTCTGTAATCCAACCTTCACGCAACAAATTATATTTATGTATTGCAAATATTTTTTCAAATGGTACAAATACACATATTAGTATTAGCAAGCCTTTAACAACATCAGGTATCTGCAACATTTGAATTTAATTTTTGAATTTGATTTTTATAAGTATAAATACTCAGGGTTAAGTCGAAAGATGTTGAAGTGGCGCTTTTGATTTGCACTCTATCTAAATAAAATTATTTGTTCTTACTTATATTTAGCTAACATATCAAATGATTAGTGCCTACTCCTTTTGGGTTATTTCAGCACTCCCTTAACATTTTTTTAAGGTTTGTTGTCAAATATATATACTTTGTAAATCCAGCTTAAACCCTTGCCTAGAGAAGATTTAAGCTTAGCAAGTATTTAATTGGAACACAAACGTAAAGATGTGTTAAGCTAATTTCAAATCCATATAAATACTTTTAGTTAAATCAGGATTTAATAATTATGACCATCGCAATGGGCAGGTCGCAAGAAGTCGAAAGAGGTTGGTTTGATAACCTCGATGACTGGCTAAAGCGCGACAGATTTGTATTTATTGGCTGGAGTGGCTTATTGCTATTCCCCACCGCATTTTTATCCATCGGTGGCTGGTTCACAGGCATCACTTTTGTATCATCTTGGTATACTCACGGTCTAGCTTCCAGCTTCATTGAAGGCTGCAACATCTTGACTGTAGCCATCTCATCTCCAGCATTGAGCGTTGGTCACTCCCTGCTCTTGCTATGGGGACCTGAAGCACAAGGCGACTTTACTCGCTGGTGTCAGATCGGTGGACTATGGACATTTCTCGCATTACATGGCGCTTTCGCTCTGATTGGCTTCATGCTGCGTCAATTTGAAATCGCTCGTCTGGTCGGTATTCGTCCTTACAATGCGATCGCCTTCTCTGGTCCGATCGCTGTATTCGTATCCGTATTCTTGATGTACCCTCTGGGACAGTCTGGCTGGTTCTTCGGACCTAGCTTTGGCGTAGCTGGCATCTTCCGCTTCATCCTATTTTTACAAGGTTTCCACAACTGGACATTGAACCCCTTCCACATGATGGGCGTTGCAGGGATTCTCGGTGGTGCGCTTCTGTG
>JAYTWB010000281.1:0-3031 GCA_043743655.1 Cyanobacteriota bacterium
GATTTTAAACCTGTTGTTTGGTAAAATTGTAAGACTATAACTTCAATAAAGGACTCTAGATTCTAATGAGTAAACTAGCTTCAAACAATAACGATAAAATTTATGTTGCAGCAAATATTGCTAGCAGAACGATTGATGGTGAGTGCATAATAACAGATGAAAGAGATGACAGTCGGCTTTATCCAAACAGATTAGATGATAAAATTAAAATCTATGAAAGAGAGGTTGAAGTATGGTTTTTAGAACCTGCACGTAGATTACTAGAGTCTGCTGACAGTTTCAACAATTCTTTAATTGTAGTGATGATTTGTATGTCTTACATGGAGGGGGTAGAGCAATATAAGACTGGAGTATCGAGCAAAAGTAAAAGTGAAGAGTTTTTTAAACTTTCCATTACAAGGTTGTATCCAAATGAAAATTTTAGTGACGAGCATCTTAAAAGATTGTATAGCGAATCAAGATGTGGATTATTTCACAATGGCATGGTAAAGAGTGGCGTTGTATTTAGTCTAGAGTTTGACAAAGCACTGAAATTTGAAGGTCAAAAAGTCAAAATAAATCCGACATTATTGTTAGAACACATTGAACGTGATTTTGAGAGATATATTCACAAGTTAAAGAATGTTGATGAAACCATTGCAAGGGAAAATTTTGATAGAATTTTTAAGGTGATTTAAGTTTTATAGGTTCAATTATGTCTATTAATCCAAAGTCTGCTGAGGCTGCCGTAAAAGCCGCAAGTATCGCATCTAAAATCATTGCAGATGTAGCACCTATCATTTCAGAGTCACTCGTTGACAGCTACGAAAAAGATCATAAAGATGCACGCAAGAAGAATAAGAGTTAGTTTAGATAAATTTTTATAAGGTGGAGTAAATAGTGTATGACCAAAAACCCTAATCCCGCTAAAGTACTCCACCTTTTTGCTGATATACAAGACCATTTACAAAATAGAGTTTTTTGTCACGGATTAAGTCAAATTGCAAGACACACTAAGGACAAAGAAATTATCAGCTTTTGTAAAGATGCTGCTAAATGTCTTGAAATTGAGATTGACACAAATTTTCATGAATTAGATCATGAACAATGCACTCGTTCTTTAAAAACCTTATTGAATCATCTTAAATGGGCAAAAGAAAGATTTGATCAAATTATTACTTTTAAATCTGACTTAAACCCTAAGTGGATCGAATCAACATTCAAAGCTACTGAAATACAGTTACTTGATCTATCTAATTACCTTACCCTTCTAGATAGAGATCATGATATTCATGACAATAACGATACAGTTGTGAAGATAGGCGATCTTGTTGCTGTTAAATGTGTGGATGAAAATGGCAAAGATTACGATCACTATGGAGTAGTCATTGCAAGCAGTAAAGGTTTTCGAGTTGCACATTTCTTTACAGGACACACCGTAAAAGCTCAAAATAGCCTCGTTGAGAAAGGGTTCGGATATATCCATGAACTTCTTTATTCACCAGAATGGACTGTGCGATCGCGTATACCAGTTTCGGCTACATATAGTCAAATTGAGGACAGGATCAAGGAATCAAGAAAAATGAGTAAACGAGTATGGAATAAATTGAGTTATAACTGTGAACATTGGGCTAGGGAGATGCACACAGGAGTACCTGATTGTACGCAGGTAAATAAGTGGAAAGATGAAATTCGAGATAGAAAGAAATAGATTGCTTAATATTTACTGTGCTTGAGATTATTGGCGATCGCTCTTTTGATGTTGTTGGTTTGCTGAGAGGCGATCGCTTGTTTGCGGAAGTGTGGATGATTTAGGCGATCGCTTTGTAACAAGATTAGGGGCGATCGCTCTAAAGGGCAATAAGTTTTCCTTCTTCTGCACGTTGATAGACATGACGATCAACCACGACTTCTCCATAAGGGGTTTGATATGTTTTCGGTAGCTCTCCTTTAGCCCCCATCTTTTCTCCTGCAATCTTAATTGATGAGCCATCTGTATCTAGATATCTCAAGGCTGCTTTTGTGGCGATACAACCTACTCTGAATGTTTTCTTCACTCGTCAACATTGAATGACTCAGGGCTATTGTCGTCAAGATTTTGCGGCAAAGTGACAGGAATAAAATGCGATCGCACAGGCAACCATTGCCCGCTCTTAATCAGCGCCAACTCACTTGAGGAAAACCCAGAACCGTTTGATGATGGAACAATAGACATTGCAGTAAACCCAAAACTGATTTTTGACTAAAAGCACCATTGCGGAATGCGATCGCTACTTATTACCCTCCCGTAGCCAAAATTCTAGCATGAGATGAAATTTGGGAAATATAACGCGTTGACTCTGAAATATTGCCTTGACGATTTTAAGTTAAGATATTCTTAATAATTTAATTATCGTTCCTAAAATATTCGTGAAACCTTGGCAACTTATTGCTCCTGACTTAGTTTTGTCAGCACCGATTAATGCGATCGCACCGCAACTGATGGAAAAGCATGGCTTGCGCGGTCTGATTTTGGACGTTGACAATACGCTCATCGGTGATGATGAATCAGATGTATCATCAGAGATTTATCAGTGGGTGGAGCTTATGCGTCAGCAATATCCGATTTGGTTAGCCAGTAATAACTTTAGCGATCGCCGTATTCAAAAGGTTGCTGAGAGCTTAAATCTTCCTTATCGCAGTCGGGCGGGTAAGCCTTCGCGGCGGGTAGTGCGCCAAGTTCTTGAAGCGATCGCTTTACCCGCATCTCAAGTCGCCATGGTTGGCGATCGCTTGTTTACAGATACAATTGTCGGCAATCGTTTAGGCTTATTTACGATTTTGGTGCAGCCACCTTGCGCTGAACCCTCATTTAAACCATCAATCTTGTCAATATTTAAAGCGCGATCGAGCTTTCTCCGCAGTTCAGAAATTTGGATCGCTCGCAAATCAGGCGTAAAAATTTAAAAATCAACAAAAGTGTAAGGTATCACTTCGCGCCACCTTACACTTTTATATTAAGTAACTGGGTGTAATTAAAATATAAAACCAGAGGTTGTTCCGCCCGCGTAGC
>JAYTWB010000282.1:0-6084 GCA_043743655.1 Cyanobacteriota bacterium
ACAGAGGTTAGCTCTTGCCTGATTTCACCCAATCGTACTGAAGCTCGATCAAGGACATTGCCGCCTTCATCGATACAGCGATAAATCTCCTGCTCGATATCGGGATAAGTTCGTAACTCGCTGGTCAATATCTGCAAATTTGGACAATCATCAGCATTGTCTAGCTGACGGCGTAGGTTTCGCGCTCCTGCGAGGGTTGTTGCGATCGCCCAGAGTTCCCCCGCCGACAAAATCCCCTGTTTCTCCGCCCGCAACACTGCCTCGGTGATGTTCTGAATCCCATCTAAAGACACCCCAGCATTTCTTTCTTCGAGAGAATAAGCTTCTTTGGTTTGGGTCAATAATTCTAATGTACTTTCGTAACGCTCAGGAATCGGCAAACGCGCCGCAGCGATCGCCCCTAGCTTAGTCGTTGTAAATGTTGATAAATGCTGACATAACCGACTCCACTCCAACAGTTCTAACGTCTCAGCCTGCATGACACCTCAAAATAGATTTAGCGCGATCGGCAAAACACCAATCCTTTCAATCATATCAATTGTAGTTACCGCTTAGGTTATGTAGCGATCGCCCTCAGGTTGGGGCATGGCTATTAAAAAAGTATTCATAAAAACATAAAAACAATAAAAAAGCAGGATCGCAAAGCGATCCTGCTTTTTTATGAATAAAATTTGTGAATAAAACTATAGGCGAGATGCTAATCTCTCGAAATCTGCTTGAGTACTAGATAGCATCCTGCTACGGCTATCTGGAGCGCGATCGCTACTCAAATTCGGGACGAGGTTACGCGCTTGCAAGGCCATGTGTAACTGCAAATGGGTTACATATTCACTCAAATCGCCTTGAGAATAACTTTGTTGGAGTGTTACAGATTTATTGCTAGTCACCGCGTTACCTCTGATAAGTATTAAGTCTTTTCTACGACTTCCGATATAGAACTTATCATACTGTCACGCACGCTACAGGTGGTTGGATACGAAGCGTAATCTTTTGAAGTAATACTTTACAATCCAAAATCTTCATCAAAATTCCCCAAAGATAAAAGCGGTGTTTTGCACCGCTTTTATCTTTGGGGTTGTCGAAAAATAGCATCGCTCACTCGGCAAGCATCCCTAACTTGTTGAGGATCATGAACCCGCAAAATATCGGCTCCACCTGCAATGCAAGCCGTACAAGCCGCAATTGTCCCGAATAAGCGATCGCTCGGATCATTCGAGCGATCGCAGAGTTTGCCAATAAAGCTTTTACGCGATACGCCGAGTAGTAATGGCGATCGCAATGGTGAGCTGATTGCTTGAAAAGCCTGTAGATTTTTGATGATTTTAAGATTATGTTCCAGCGTTTTGCCAAAGCCAATCCCTGGATCGATCGCAATTAGATGTGAAGGGGTTCCGCAAGCTTTGGCAATCGAAATTGCATCTTTTAAGAATTCTATAATATCTTGAATAACATCGCCATATTGCGGATTGGCTTGCATAGTGCGCGGTTCACCTTGCATATGCATCAAGAAAATTGGTACTCGCAACTTTCCTACCAGTGGCAACATCTCAGGGTCAAATCTACCTGCGGACACATCGTTGAGCATATCGGCTCCTGCGGCGATCGCGGCTTTTGCCACACTTGCCTTGACTGTATCAACTGAGATCGGCAAATTGGGATAAACGTCCCGCACTGCTTTGATGATCGGCAATACGCGATCGCATTCTTGAGACTCAGTCACGGGTTGAGCATTTGGTCTGGTTGACTCACCACCGATATCGAGAATGTCAATATATGGCAACATCTGCGCCACCTGTTGGAGCGCTGCTTCAAGCGAGTTAAATTGACCACCGTCACTAAAGCTGTCTGGCGTAACATTTAAAACGCCCATCAGATAGGTGCGATCGCCCCAAATAAACTGGCGATCGCGAATTACCCAATGATTAGAACTAATCGAATTCACGTTAAATATTCACATTAAATGCTGTTAATAATTTTCTCAAATTTATAAGGTTGCGCCTCGCGCGACCTTATAAATTTAGGTTTGTAATTAATTAATGATATCAGCAAGAACTTCGGCAGGATGAGGTTCCGCTTTGACTGCGAGATAAATTTTCTCGATTTTACCCTCAGCGTCAATCACGAATGTATTGCGAAAAATGCCTAAATATTCTTTGCCCATCATCTGTTTCTTACCATAGCTCTCATAGGCAGTAGCCACTTTAGCATCGACATCACAGAGCAATGGAAACGGTAATTCAAATTTTTCGGTAAATTTAAGATGCGACTTTGCGTCATCGGTACTGACCCCAAAAATCAATGTGTTTTTGGCTTGGAATTGGCTGTAGTTATCCCGAAAACCACAAGCTTCTTTAGTGCATCCAGGGGTGTTATCCCGCGGATAAAAATATAAAACAACGCGCTTACCTTTGAGGCTGGAGAGGGTTACGATGTTGCCATGAGTGTCGGACACGCTAAATTCTGGGGCGCGATCGCCAACATTTAAAACCATAAATAATTTTTACTGTGAATTCTACTTAAGCATAAATTGCTCCTGCAATCAATCTATGCCATGATCTGTGGCAATTGGTCATAAAACCTTAAAAAAATAAATCTTACAAAAATCCAGTGAAGTCTTGGCTAAGTTTGTTACAGCAACATCGCATCATTGCCGTTATCCGTGCTGACAATGTCGTTACCGCTCGCGAGATGGCACTTGCCGCCGCCGCAGGTGGAATTAAACTGCTTGAAATTGCTTGGAATACTGATCGCGCTGAATCATTAATCCCCAAATTGCAGCAAGAACTACCCGATTGTAAAATTGGTGCAGGCACAGTCTTAGACATAGACAGCGCTGAACGCGCGATCGCTTGTGGTTGTAGTTTTTTATTTACACCGCATACTAATCCTGCCTTGATCGCTAAAGGTTTAGAAAATAGTATTCCTGTAGTGGCGGGGGCGCTCACACCGACCGAAATTATTACGGCGTGGCAGTCTGGAGCTGCTGCTGTTAAAGTGTTTCCGATTAAGACAGTCGGTGGTATTGATTATCTGCAATGCTTACTGCCTGTATTGCGTGATATTCCGCTAATTCCGACAGGTGGAATTACGCTCCAAAATGCCGATAAGTTTCTAGGAGCAGGGGCGATCGCGATCGGTATTTCTAGCGATTTATTTACGTCTGAAGCGATCGCCGATAGCGACTGGACTAAAATTATTACGCGATCGCAAATGTTAATTAAAAAAGTCCAACCTTATCAAAATCAATAACAAAACCAATAAACGTGTGGCGCAAAGCACCACACATTAACAAGAACTTATGCAATACGCAGCACTGGGCTTGGATGTGGGTCGAAAAAGAATCGGTGTGGCGGGATGCGATCGCCTCGGCATATCTGTTCATGGCATTACGACAATTATTCGTAAGTCATGGGATGACGACATGGCAGAGTTGCGATCGCTCATTGTCGAAAGAAACATCGACACTCTGGTCATGGGACTGCCCTACAACATGGATGGCTCAATTGGTCATCAAGCCAAGCATGTCCAAAAATTTGCTCATAGTGCCGCCAAACAACTAGGCATGATTTTAGAATTTGTCGATGAGCGCCTAACCTCTTACGAAGCCGAAGAAATGATGCGATCGCAAGGTATTTCGACTAGACACAACAAAGCAATGATCGACCGCAAAGCAGCAGCTTTGATTTTGCAACAATGGTTAGCGTTAAAGCGTTAACTCAAAACTTCGGGCGGGACATCATTTAAAGTGATTAAAAATAGAGTGATTAAAAAAGTGATCCGCAGCGTGAGAGATAAAATAACTGTCCCCTTTGCTGTCATAATGCTTAAAAGCGCCAAAAGCCTTACATAACAAGGTTTCTCTAAGCTAGTAGTGCTATAGGATACAAAGCAGCAATCTATGGAAGGATCGACGATCGTAATTACGGATGATGCAGGTAAGAGCTTGCCTTGCACTGTCGAAACCGCATTTAAAGTGGACAGCACGGAATATTTGCTGCTACAACCAGTTGACTTCTCTGTGCAAATCTTTGCATGGCAGGAAACTGATGACGAAGAAGAAACTGAATTAGTTGATGTCACTGAAGAAGAAATCGATTTGATTTTTTCCACTGCTCAAGCTGTTTTAGCCGAACAGAACCTCTCGTTGCGCCGCTCTGCTTATACACTTACAGTTGAAGGCGAGCTACCTGAGCCAACTGAAGAAGATATTATTGAGATTGATACTGAAGAAGATGGTAATTGCGGTGAATTTCAAGAATTAGCTCACTTCTATTACGAAGAACAAGCTTTTTCTGTATTTACAGCCCTCGATCCTCTGATGTTTATTGCCAGACTAGGAGCAGACGGTCAGCCTGAAATTCTTACACCTGAAGAAATGGCTTTACTTGAGCCTTATGTCGAGCAGTATCTAGATCACGTCCTCAGCACAGAAGATGCCGAAGAAGAGTCCTAATTGGCTGTTTTATGGTGCTGCTGTCCCATTAACGATCTTACTTACTGGAGTAATCGGTAGTTCTTGGTGGATTTGGGCAAGTGCAGCACCTAATAATTTGGGGGCGAAAGTTCGGTTAACCATATCCGATGGGATGCCAACCCAAGCGATCGCCCAAGAACTAGAATCGGCAGGGCTAATTCGCTCTGGTGCAGCCTTGCGACTGTGGCTACTATGGCAATCATTGCGAGGAACTGAAGCGGTAGCTTTACGATCAGGCACTTATGATCTTGCCACCAATCAATCATTGCCCGAAATCGTAGCTCAAATCCAGACAACAAAATCTGCTGAAGTTAAATTTACTATTCCTGAAGGTTGGTCAATCGCGCAGATGGCTGACCTATTTGAGAAGCAGGGATTTTTTGCAGCGAAAGATTTTGTGGCAGCAACTCAACGCATTAGTCCTAAGCGCCGCACTTGGCTCCCTGAAGATATTCCTAGTTTGGAAGGATTTCTCTTCCCTGACACCTATCAAATTTTGCCCTCTGAGGCGACTCCTGATCGCATTATTGATTTGATGCTCGATCGCTTTGAACAAGTCGCTTTGACTGTTTACCAAGAAAACCAATCTGGCAAACCGAAGGTCAAAATCAGTCTCAAAGATTGGGTAACTCTAAGCAGCATTGTCGAAAAAGAAGCCGTAATTGATTCAGAACGGCGGGTGATTTCGGGGGTGTTCTGGAATCGCCTCAAACGCAATATGCGCTTAGAGTCTGATCCGACTGTTGAGTATGGCTTAAACATTAAACAAACTCCTGAAAATCCGCTTACCTTAGAACAAGTGCGGACTGCCTCGCCCTACAATACTTATCTAAATGAAGGTTTGCCACCAGGGGCGATCGCTTCTGTCGGTTTAGCGAGTCTCAAGGCGACACTCGACCCTACTACAACTGACTATTTGTTTTTTGTTGCTAAATATGATGGTAGCCATGTATTTAGTCGAAACTTGGAAGATCACGAAAAAGCATTGCAAGCGATCGATAAAAAAATCCAGCAAAAAATATCTAAGTAACAAGACATCGCCTTACCAATTTATGGATAATGAACTCAAACTAAGATGCTTTCAGCTTTTCGCTAGATTCTTCGCTTAACAGTCTCTCAATATAGGACTCTAAATGTACCAGTTTCACAACACTCAATCGATGTAGTTTATCTAATATTTCCATCTCTTTTTGCCATTGTTCTAAAGAAACGATTTGAGATTCAGAGACTTCTATTGTCACGTTTGAAACATTAAAACCTTCTAGACTGTAACCATGCTGCTGTTGGTCAGTTGCAGGGTATTGTTCTACAATAGTCGCAACTGAACCACGTTTTAGATTATGGGCTGAGATGTCATGTAACAAAACAACTTCAGAGAATAAAGGATATTTGGGTTTCATAATAACTACTCCCGATCGCTAGAGCGTTTAGGAACTAATGTAACAAATTTTGTTTGCTGTTTTGTTGTCATCCAAATGGTAGTAACCTCAAGCTCTATACCATTGATACCTGTGAGAGTTGCATCAATTTTATACTTTCTACCATAATGTGTTTCTTCTAGGAATTGTGCAGGTTGTGTTAAAACTTGCGATCGCAAATCAGCTTCTAAC
>JAYTWB010000283.1:0-2165 GCA_043743655.1 Cyanobacteriota bacterium
TAGCCCTAGTGGCGCACACCACCATTTGTGAGTTGTAAATGCATAAAAGTCTGCGCCAATATCATCAAGATTGAGTGGCAATACTCCCACTGATTGCGCGGCATCGACAGCGACTAAGACTTGGCGATCGCGGCAAGCTGTGGCGATCGCTTTTAATGGCAAAACTTGTCCTGTATTCCAACAAATATGACTGAGCATCACCATTCGAGTTTTGGGCTGCAAATGCTGCACTACTAACTCGACAACGGCTTCGCTATCTTTTACACTAGAGTTACGAGTATTTGTCAATGGGAAATAATCTATTTCGATACCAAATTTTTTTTGTAACTGAGCCGCCCCAGCGATGATTCCAGGATGTTCGCAATCTGAAAGTAATAAGCGATCGCCTTGTTGCCAATCCACTGCCCAGAGTGCAATATTGCAACCAACAGTTGTATTTTCAGTAAGCGTAATCCTATTTGGGCTAACCTGAAACTCCTGCGCGATCGCTACTTTGGTCGCCTCATATTCGGCGATCATCCATTCTCCAGCCGCATTAGAAAAGCAGCCCATTGCCTCAATATGCCGAAAATTTTTGGCGATCGCTTCCAGAGCCACCTCACACAAAACTCCCTGACCACCATAATTAAAGTAAGTACGATTTTTTAACGCAGGAAACTGTGATCGATATGCAGATATATCGCGCTCTAAACTATCAGGCTCTAAACTATCAGAAGGTACTGCTGAAGAAATCAAAACCAACTCCTAAGCAAATATTCAGCTATCCCTTATTCTATCGCGACTTACCAGTAAGTTAATGTCTTTGCTCAACCGTGAGGCTAGAATATAAGTGCTGTCTTTCAGTTAAAACTCCATGATTGCCACCATTCAGCGCCGTTACACTCTTGATGAATATCGGGCGATCGCCGATACCTCTGAAGAAAAATGTGAATACCACAATGGAGAAATTATCACAATGACTGGTGGAACTGTTAAACATAGCCGTATTGGTCGGAATGTTCTAAGTCTTTTAGATGCCAAATTGCAAAATACGAACTTTGAATTAATTAACAATGATTTACGGCTATGGATTCCTGATTATCGGCGTGGCGTATATCCAGATGCGATGGTTTTTGATGGAGCATTACAATTTAATGGCAATCGCGAGGATGAAGTTTTAAATCCGCTTTTAATTGTGGAAGTACTTTCGCCATCAACAGAGGAATACGATCGCACAGATAAGTTTCGGATGTATCGTTCGATTCCTAGTTTCTGCGAATACCTATTAATTCGCCAAAACAAAGTTTTTGTAGAACATTACAGCAAGCAGGCACAAGTCTGGACATACAGCGATTTTGATGGTTTGAATCAATTGATTTCACTAAAATCTATGAATGTTGAATTAGCGATCGCCGAAATCTATCGCGGCATTGATTTTTGAGGATAAAC
The DNA here is from genome assembly GCA_043743655.1 of Cyanobacteriota bacterium. Lineage (GTDB taxonomy): Bacteria > Cyanobacteriota > Cyanobacteriia > Pseudanabaenales > Pseudanabaenaceae > Pseudanabaena. The sequence goes on from JAYTWB010000283.1 coordinate 1,429, forward strand.
AGGCATTATTCTATGGCTTACGTTTAAAATACATACTAAAGAACTGATTGTGAAATATCGAATTTACATGGATGTCTGTTGTCTAAATCGACCGTTAGATGATTCACAACAGGATCGGATAAGGCTAGAGTCTGAAGCAATCCTATCGATTTATCGAAAATGTCGAGCTGGAGAATGGTTATTGATTGGTAGTGAGGTGATTGACTTGGAAATTGCTAAAACCCCTAATATTAAGAGACTAGAACAACTAAAGTTAGCAATTTCTATTGCTAAAGAAAAAATTATTCTTGTAGATGAAATTAAGCAACGTGCAATTGAGTTAACTGAAATTGGGCTTAAATCGTTTGATGCTGCCCATGTTGCTAGTGCAGAGTTTGGTGCTGTGGATGTTTTTCTGACGACTGATGATCGCTTATTAAAACGGGTTATTAGCTACAGTGATCCGTTAAGGGTCAGAATAAGCAATCCAGTGCAATGGTTTATTGATATTAGTGAAACTCAAGGAGATTAGACCAATGATGACACCTTTAGAAATTAACCGATTGGGATATCAAGTGTTGTCTGACACTCTTGGCTTTGATGGCATGATCAGGTTTTTGCGCCAGTTTGAGGTCGGGTCGGGCGACTACACTAAGGATAGGCATCAATGGTTAGATCAGTTTACAGTTGAAGATGTTTTCAACCAAGTCCAACATCAGCGCGAAGATTCTGGACAATCTATCAATTTGTCAGTAAAA
>JAYTWB010000284.1:0-2905 GCA_043743655.1 Cyanobacteriota bacterium
AGTTTGCTTATCGGAGATACAGTACGTCTGCGACAAATTTTGATGAATTTGATTGCTAATGCAATTAAGTTTACGAATGAGGGTGAGATATTTATTCAAGTTGAACGCGATCGCACTTTGAAACAAAGCTTAGAAAAAAGCTTAGAACAAAGCCCCTCTCAGATTCATTTACGATTTTCAGTTACTGATACAGGTATTGGTATTGATGCTCATAATCAGGACAAACTTTTTAAGCCATTTTCTCAAGTTGATGCCTCAACAACCCGCCATTTTGGGGGTACTGGATTAGGATTAGCTATTTGTCGTCAGTTAGTGGAACTAATGCAAGGAGAAATTGGCATATACAGTCCAGTTGAGAACGGGAAAGGTACTTCTTTTTGGTTTAGACTTCCTTTTGATATTCAACCTTTTGATATTCAAGTTCAGTCACAATATCCCAAACATAATCCTCAATCTCTAACTAAGCAACATATTTTAGTGATTGACAAAAATAAACATGCTCGCGAGGCGGTGCATTATTATCTTGCTAGAGTCGGTGCAGAGGTCTATGAGGCAACGGATATCAGCGAGGCGATCGCACTTTTAAATCGCGTAAATCGTGTTGATCTAATCTTGATTGATTGGCAGTTAACTGATTCTAATAGCGTTGAAATCATTAAACAAATTCAAGGGAAACGAGAGTTTGCAAACTTACCACTTATAGCGATGTTGAAATCTAATCAACAAGGAGAAATTCAAACAATTATTGATCAAGGCTTTTGTGCAAGTGTCACCAAACCTTTTAAAGAGAAGCGCTTGTTAAAAGCGATATTTATCGCACTTGGGATAAAAGCATCTATTGCTAAAGATTTTTTGTCTTCTAGCCTAATCAGTGCTGTAGAGAACCCTAACATAAGAGCATTAAGCAATTTAAAAATCCTATTAGCAGAAGATAATATTGTCAATCAGAAGGTTACGATGACATATTTATCGCAACTAGGCTGTCAAGCAGATTTAGCCGAAAATGGAGAGAAGGTATTGCAATTACTGCAAACTAAAAATTACGATCTTATTTTAATGGATTGTCAGATGCCTCTGTTAGATGGCTATGCAACCACTCAAGCCATTCGTCAACTCGAAGCTAATGATACTGGTCATATAATCATAATTGCGATGACCGCGAATACTTTTCAAGAAGACCGCGATCGCTGTTTAGCAGTGGGCATGGATGACTATCTCAGCAAGCCAATTCGTAAGCAACAACTCAAAGATACGCTCGATCATTGGATGACAAAAATCGCGCCAAAACGTTAATTTAAGGCTAGCCCAAAATAAAGTCCCACAAAAGCCTCATATAGTAAGACTTTTGTGACAAGATTTATAAGCACAACATCAAAAAAATTTTTCGTCTAGATAGCCATGCTCAAAGCTGGGATTGTCGGACTACCCAATGTGGGCAAGTCTACGTTATTTAATGCCCTAGTTGCCAATGCCAAAGCGGAAGCAGCCAATTTTCCCTTCTGTACGATCGAACCCAACGTTGGCTCGGTGTCCGTCCCTGACGATCGCCTAATTACTCTCGCCGAGGTCGGTAAGTCCGCGCAAACTGTACCGACTAGGGTCGAGTTTGTCGATATCGCAGGACTAGTCAGAGGCGCAAGTAAAGGCGAGGGACTAGGAAATCAGTTTTTAGGAAATATTCGAGTCTGTGATGCGATCGTGCATGTGGTGCGATGTTTTGAAAATGAAGACATCATCCATGTCGAAGCATCCATCGATCCTGTGCGTGATATCGAGATTATTACCCTCGAACTCGCGCTGTCAGACTTAGCACAAGTCGATCGCCGTATTGATCGCGCCCGCAAAGCTTCGCGGACTGATCCTGATGCTAAAGTCGAGGTGATTGCATTAGAAAAAGTGCGTGAAGTGCTTGATGCGGGTAAGCCAGCTCGCTTGGCTAATCTCACTGATGAAGAAAAAGAAGCGATCGCGGTTTTGCAGTTACTGACGCTCAAACCCACGATTTATGCGGCGAATGTATCTGAAGATGATCTCGCCACTGGCAATGCTTTTGTCGAAAAAGTTAGAGCGATCGCGATCGCTGAAAACGCTGAAGTAACGATCGTCTCCGCCCAAGTCGAAGCAGAACTAATCGAGCTGCCCGATGACGAACGTCAAGACTTTCTAGAATCTCTTGGTGTCAAAGAAGGTGGCTTGAAATCCTTAATTCGCGCTACTTATCATCTTTTAGGGCTACGCACATACTTCACAGTTGGTCCCAAAGAAGCGCGGGCATGGACAATTAATGCTGGAATGAAAGCTCCACAAGCAGCGGGAGTGATTCATTCTGATTTTGAGAAGTCTTTTATCCGTGCCGAGACGGTTGCTTTCAAAGACTTAATCGAGACAGGCTCAATGAGTGCAGCGCGTGCTAAGGGCTTATTACGCAGTGAAGGTAAAGAGTATGTCGTTCAAGAAGGCGATGTAATCTTGTTTCTCACCAGTGCCTAATCCCTTTCTTAGCAATACAAAAAGACCTAGCCAATGGCTAGGTCTTTTTGTTTCGGAATACTTCGGGTCTTTAGGTCACAGTCAACTGCTGGAAGGAACTCAAGTTTACTAGCTAAATCAGCAGACTAGCGAACTAGAGATAATTAACTAAGAACCCTAGAGGACGGCTCCAGTACACAGCTCGGAAACCTGAAGACCCATCTGTTTACCGTTACTACTATCTGATTGCATGGGCATCACCTCCTGTTATCTAATTGTTTATTATCAAGCGGTTTCGATGTCAGACATCGAAAGGTTTATTCAACCTAGAAAATAATATAGCACAAATCAAGATTTTAGAGGTGTAGGATAGGCGGCGCTTCGCGCCGCCTATCCTAAAGATCACAGCCCAAAAAATAAAAGTGCCGCGAAGCGG
>JAYTWB010000285.1:0-1702 GCA_043743655.1 Cyanobacteriota bacterium
TCGGTCGAGTCTGGAGCTTTCAAGATATTACAGTTCAGGTGAAAGCTCAGCAAGCACTCAAAAAACAGGAAGCTTATTTACGGTTAATTATTGATAGCATTCCCCAACAAATCTTTTGGAAAGATGCAAATTTAGTTTTTCGGGGATGTAATAAAAATTGGGCAATGTACGCTCAGCTTGACTCACCCGAAAGTGTCATCGGCAAGACTGATTACGATCTGATCGATGATTCTCAATTAGCAAATATATTTCGCGATCGCGATCAGCAAATAATGGCATCAAATACTCCTGAACTGCATAGCATTCAGCGTAAGCTGAATCCAGATAAAGAGGGACAATCAATTTGGTTAGACATCAGTAAGTTACCAATCATTGATGCTGATGGTAAAACTATTGGGGTTTTGGGCGTGCTTGATGATATTACAGAGCGCAAACTTGCCGAAGAAGCTCTCCATGCTGAGCAAGAGAAGTCGGAACGGCTATTATTAAACATTCTCCCGAAAGCGATCGCTGATCGCCTAAAGCAATCGCAGGGAGTAATTGCCGATAGTTTTGAGTCAGTCACAGTTCTATTTGCCGACATTGTTAGCTTTACTAAAATCTCTTCCGAACTTTCTCCCCAAGATTTAGTTGATCTACTAAATCTAATTTTCTCTAATTTTGATACGCTCTGCGAAACTTATGGATTAGAAAAGATCAAAACTATTGGGGACGCTTACATGGTGGCGGGTGGAATTCCTGTGCCAACCGAAACTCATGCCGAAGCGATCGCCTACATGGCTTTGGACATGGTTGATAAAGTAACTGAACTCCGTAACTTGACGGGGAGAAAGCTGCAAATTCGGGTGGGAATCCATACAGGCGCTGTGATCGCGGGTGTAATTGGCACTCAAAAATTTATTTATGATCTGTGGGGCGACACGGTAAATGTGGCAAGCCGAATGGAGTCTCACAGTGAAATTGGCAAAATTCAAGTTACCGCAGCAACCTATGAACTTCTCAAAGACAAGTTTGACTTAGTCGAGCGTGGGGCGATCGAGGTGAAGGGCAAAGGGCAAATGCAAACATACTGGTTAATTAGCAAAAAATCAGGATAATCAACAAAAAATCAAGCTAGACTGGCAAGATATCTGCCCATCATCGCATCTACCCATGACTTGCCCAGTTCCCAAAGACCAACAACCACTTAATGAATATGTCGAGCTTAAGGAAGCTTTTTTTTATCGTTGGGCTAAGCTGACGCGATCGCAATATTTACGAACTATATTTTTGATGTGGCTAGGTTTTACGGCTCTTTTTGCGCCTGTTGCTATCAGCATCGAGTCGCCGAGTCGACATTTGTGGCAGTTTATCTGTGTGGCTTGCATCGGTGGATCGGTGGGGCTAGTCTTACCAGTATTGCTATTGCTATCAGGCTGGAGTCATGTAAAGCAGCGCCTCGATAGTGCCAAGATATTTTATGAAGAGTCAGGCTGGTATGACGGACAGACATGGGAAAAGCCTGAAGCAGATTTAGTAAAAGATCGCTTGCTAGTAACTTATGAAATCAAGCCAGTTTTAAATAGATTGCAAAAAACATTATTAGGGATTATGAGTTTTCTTGCTCTCAGTTTCGGCACTTTAAATATTTTAAACAAATAAAAAAGGCGGCGCTTCGCGCCGCCTTTTTTATATAACTTTCGTGAAAAGCTAGATAAACTAC
>JAYTWB010000286.1:0-2773 GCA_043743655.1 Cyanobacteriota bacterium
CGACAAGTTTTTATCAACATGCGCTGTATGCGCCTCAAGGTCGAGAGGCGCTAGCTTATCTAACCGAAAAACGGCAAATGAGCAAGGAGACAATCCAAAAGTTTCAATTGGGTTATGCTCCTGCGGGCTGGGAAACTCTAATGGGATATTTGGTACAGCAGAAGCAGATACCTGTGAGTTTAGTGGAAGAGGCGGGCTTAGTTGTACCTCGCAAAACGGGGAATGGATTTTACGATCGCTTTCGCGATCGCTTGATGATTCCGATTAATGATCCGCGCGGGCGGGTAATTGCTTTTGGTGGGCGATCGCTAGGTGATGAAGAGCCAAAATATCTAAATTCTCCTGAGACAGAACTGTTTAGCAAAGGTTCGGTTCTATTTGCGATGGATCATGCCCGAGATGTCATCTCTAAATCTGATCAAGCGCTCGTAGTAGAAGGATATTTTGATGCGATCGCCCTACATCAAGCAGGAATTGGTCAAGCGATCGCCACAATGGGAGTGGCGCTGAATGCTGATCAAATGAAACAGCTATTGCGCCATACCGAGTCTAAAAATGTAATCTTAAACTTTGATGCTGATAAAGCGGGGATTACAGCCGCAGAAAAAGCGATCGCAGGTTTTAAAGAATTAGTTTTTAATGGAACCGTGCAGTTGCGCGTTTTAACAATACCCGATGGCAAAGATGCTGATGACTATCTCAAACAACATAGCGCTGATGCTTATCGCGATCTGCTCAAAAATGCGCCGCTATTTCTCGATTGGCAAATTGATCAAATCTTGTCTGGGCAAGACCTTAACCAAGCCGATCGCTTTCAAAAAAGCAGTCAAGCGATCGCGCAATTATTAAATAATTTACCCGTTGATTCCTTCTTTCGTACCCATTACATTCATAGTTCTGCTCAACGCTTGTCTCAGGGAAATTCTTATCTCGCACTGCGCTTAGAGCAAGACCTGCGCCGCCAGTTACGCAACACACGCTGGAACAGCACTAAACCTGCGCCATCGCTCACCACAGCCGCAAATGCCCTGCATAGTGCCGAAACTCAGCTTTTGCAAATCTATCTCCATTTTCCTCAACATCGCGCCTATGTTTATGAAGCGATCGCAGAAGAAGAAATTGAATTTAGTCTATCCAATCATCGCTATCTTTGGCTAATTATTCTCGATCTTATCGATCAGAAAAAAACCTCGCTCGCATCTGAAGAACTCTATCCTGAGCATTTAGTTCAGCAGTTACAGATACTCTGTGCCGAACAATCACAAGTTGCTGAGCAGTTGCAACACTTGCTATGGCTCGATGAAAACTCGCGGGTTGGTTTATTGCGTCCGCAAATAGTCGTGAAAACTGCGATCGCCAAAATCCACTTTGTGATGTGTGAAAAACGTGAAAAACATTGGTTAGATTTATTTAAAAGTAAAGATGTCATCGCAGACCCAGCCTTTGGTCATCATTGTCAAGCCAAAATCCAAGAAGAAAAGCAACGTAAATCGGCAATCCTCAAGTTAATCGGCGTTAATTATCTCGATCTATCTGGCACTAGCGAAAAAGCAGTAATTGAGTTTTGACCAGCCAACCGATGGCGGCTCCTGCGACTACCAACCAAGCCGAATTAAATTTAGGGAACTTCAGCAAAATCATTAAACTGGCGATCGCCAAAATAATTGTCCAAATATCAATCAAAGTACTGCGTCCTAAGTCCCATGCTACGGCCGCCATGAGTCCAATTGAAGCCGCATTAACTCCATCTAAAAAACCTCCTGTCCAAGGTGATTTGCGTAAATTTGCCACAAATGGATTAATCGCGGGAACTAAGATAAATGCTGGCAAAAATATGCCAACCGTGCCAGCGATCGCACCTGCATTTCCTGCCACCAGATAACCGATAAATGTCGCTGTCGTAAATAATGGTCCGGGGGTAAACTGCCCAATTGCCACTGCATCTAACAACTGCTGTGATGTCAGCCAATGTGTGCGGTCAACAAATTCTTGCTGTACAAAAGCTAAAAGTACATAGCCGCCGCCATAGAGCGCGGAACCAATTTTGAGAAAGCTTAAAAATACCGCGATCCAAGTTTTCGGGATCGTTTCTGTAGCGATCACCCCCATCGACAAAGGTAAAAATACACTGGGTAACGAGTTAGGCTTTTTTAAGAAATTTAATACAAGATTGAGATTGAGAACACAAGTTACAACTAAACCCGCACCGAGCATTAAAGCAATTTCGTTAATCTTCAAAAAATATAGCCCTAACACTAAAATTCCCGCACTCCAAGTCGCGATATTTTTTAGTGCTGATCGTCCTAATTTCCATAAAGCTTGAATAATAATCGCAATGATTACAGGCTTCACACCATAAAGTAACCAACCCACCGCAGGAATTGTTTGATACTCCACATAGGCGATCGCCAGACCCCAAACCAGCAACATCGCGGGAATAATAAAACTGGCTCCCGCCACGATCGCGCCTTGCCAGCCAGCTTGCTCTAAACCAATATGGATAACTAACTCAGTCGAATTAGGACCAGGAATCAAATTGCTGATACCCAATAAATCCAGCAGTTTTTCACGACTTACCCACTGACGGCGCTGCACCACTTCCAACTCGATCGCGGCAATATGAGCCGCGGGTCCACCAAAAGCGATTGCCCCCAACTTTGCAAACACAACTGCTAAGTCCCAAAGGTTAGTTTTTGGATTGGTTTCTGGATCGGGGACTTTTTTTGTATCTTCGGGCATATTGTTGAAAAACCATGAACGACATACTTAATTA
>JAYTWB010000287.1:0-4489 GCA_043743655.1 Cyanobacteriota bacterium
GCGGGCGGAACAACCCTTTTGGTTTTTAGGTTACTTATGCCTAGTTACTTAAAATTTATTTGCGATTAAACCATTTGGAAGCGATCGCGCCTAAAGCGGCTCCCACAAGAGGGTTACTTAGGAATTTGACTAGCGCAGGTTGATCCGCCAAAACTGCATGGAAAATATCAGGATGAGAATGATAAGCAAAACCTGCTAGCTTGGCGACATCATCAGGTTTCATCCGATTAGGATCACGACTAGACAAGCCTAATTGTTGTTCTAGATCGCGATCGCTTAACCCGCGCTTTTTAAGCTGCTTAAAAAACTCGCGCGCCACATCATCGCGCTGGTTGGGTTGAATAGCCGCGATCGCCTTTTGCAACTCTGGTTCCATCTGTGCCGAACTAATGCGATCGGGTTGGAAAAAATTACTAAATAAATTATGGCGTTCTTCGCGGGTTGACTTTTGAGCAAAATCATCAAAGTTCTGATAATTTTCTGACTCATCGGGAAGGGTTTCTTTATTACCCCCTGCCAAATCTTGCATGACTTGGCGTTTGTATTCATCACTGTTTGGCATAGCTATTAAAAAACTCCAATATAAAGAAAAGTAGATAAATCGTGCTGGATTAACTGGCTTGCTGATAATCAATTTGTTTAGACTGATAGTCATAGCGAGCGGTTAAGACCAGTTTTTTGTCAGGGGCATAAATCAAAATCGTGAGGTCTTGATTGGGAAAGTTATGCCGAAATCCTTGAGCTAGAGATTGAGTTAAAGTTTTTACATCAGTTGGCAAAATTTGAGGTGAAATCACCACTCCTAACTTGTTGCGATCGCGTACATAAGCGTCCTTGATCAAGCCTTTACTGGTTTGAATTACCCAATTGCTAAAATCTTGTCCATCGGCTGAATTTCCTTTTGCTAATTGAGCATATTCCAAGCTTTGATTGAGCTTTACTGGGTTAGCCGATTGTGTGCTAGAAGAGCCACAAGCAGTTGTAAGTGTCAAAACTAGCATCAATGCGATCGCTAATAAAGTCTTTTGAGATTGATAAAAAATGTTCATAGTAAGTTCCTTTGAAAGTCCCTTTGAAAGGCTTTTAAATGATAGTGTGTGCAACGCTTAGCGTTGCACACACTGATTGCGATTTATCCCATTCCCTTCTCAGCAAAGTACTTATTCAAAAAAGTACTGCTGAAAGAGAGGACAATAGGAGCGAGAATGAAGGCAATTAAACCATTCATGGTAAACCCAGGCACAATAATTGAAGCCAACCAGAGCAATATTCCATTCAGAATGAATGAAAATAAGCCCAAAGTAATGAATGTAAGTGGTAGAGATAGAACTTGTAAAACTGGTCGGATAAAAGCATTTACCAACCCAATAACGATCGCTGCGACTATAGCGGCAGGGAAGTTAGCAATATCCACTCCAGGAACTACTATATCGACAACCAGAAGCCCTAGAGCAGTTGCCAATATAGTCACAAAGTATCCAAGCATATTTTTTCTCCTATAGTTTCTGACGGAATGCTGAGGTAAAGAATTGATGTTAACTCCTTGCTTGCTGCTCTTCGTGTTTGATGATCACCCAAGCAGCATGAATACTGCCAGGTATCCAACCGAGAAAAGTCAAGCCAATGTTAATCAATAAAGTTGGTCCGACACCAACAGTTAGAAAAACACCAAGTGGCGGAATTAGAAGTCCTAGAAGTAGTTTCATAGTTAGTATTACTCTTTGAGAATGAATGGAAAATGAATATGTTTAGGTAGGTGTTGAGGTGTAAAGTTGCTCTGCTAGAAGAACATCACAACTTAATTAATGCTCTCAATCAATGCTTGGAGCCAGACACCTTGTTATCCCAAAGCTCTTGCAAATGTTGTTTAACCTCTTTCTCTTTGCGAGCAACTACTGAACCAAAATCACCGAGATTGGTTTCAATTTCTGCTTGCTTTTCTTGGAGCGGTATAGTTCCACTTGCTTCGGCTTCAGCTTTTTTCTGGGAGTACCAAGTTTTAGTTTTTACCCACTGCTGCTTGACCTCGTTGTAGCGATCGCCATAACGATTAGCTAACTTCTGATCCAAGCTTAAAAGTTGCGATCGAAGATTGAGGTACTGTTCTTGAAGTACTCCCGACTCTTGTCGTTCTTGGACAGTATTAACTGCCGAGTTAATCACTTCCGAATCGTCACCGATAGGATCAGTCGATTCTGAAGCTTTAATATCAATCAAGACATCAGCAATCTCCCGATCTAACTGTTGCTGTTGGATATCCAACTCAGTCTGAATATCTAATAGTTTTGCTCGCCGTTGATTGAGCGCTTGTTGTCGCTGATGCGTGCTTCCTTCGATTGCACCTTCAATCGAAGCAGTGATTTTCTCGGTGGTTTCTTTTCCACTTCCTTTTAAGTCAGCAACTACAGTCGAAACTGCGTCTTTGACAATCAAACTAATCTCGCCAGTGCCTTCTTTTAGCTCAGCTACTGTTTGTTTAACTGCATCTTTGACAATTTCGCGAATGTGTTCCGCTCGAATCTTACCTTCTTCCTTTGCCTTGAGAAGATTAGTTGAAATCTTCTCTTTAACTGGATTAGACATAGTTAATGTTTCCAATATTGTGTAAGTAATTCTATTTACAGTGCAAAGCACTGTAAATAGTTTGCTGTAGATAGCCTAGTCGTTTACCACAAGCCGCGAACTGGTGCTGGAGGTGGTTCACTCGTGATTGGAGGTTCACTAGGTTGTCCTGTCGATGGTAGAGCTACATTTAAAATAGGATTGACTAGAGCAAGCACTTCATCGCTAGTCGCATAGCCATCAAAGGCATCAAGATTAAATGGAATCGGCGAATCCATTCTATTTTCGTTGTAGATAACTTCACTAGAAGGAGCATTAGTCGAAATCCAAGGACGCACATCAGCTCCTAGCAGGGTCTGGCGCAAAAATCTCACGCCAGCAGCATGTCGAGCTTCCACACTATGAATTTCTAAAGCTGCTGCTAAAATTGGCTTACCTGCTTCACCTGCGGCGAGCAGATTCTGCACCTGCCCTTTGTAGGCGGCTACACCCAAATCTTCTACATACTGTCCTGCCAACAGAAAATCTGTTGGGTTGGCAAACGGATCGCGCCCTAAAATCGCATTATAGTTAGGACTAGCAGGTATTTTAATGGCATCAGGATTGCCACCAATGGAGCTTAATGCGGCTGAGAGATCAGTTACATGTTTAGCTTCATCTTCGCCATAGGAGACGATCGCATCTTTAGCAATTTGAGGTGCAGAGACTAAGCCACCATTTGTGGCGGCATCAACTGCACGGCGGTAAAAGTCAGCTTCGAGCTTCTCTAAAGTAAGTGCATATTCTGCTACTTGTCTAGGGCTTAGCACTGTACCCTGAGCATAAGCTGGGGTAGCTGGGCTGAAGAACAAAAACAAAAACAGTAAAGGAATAAGTACAAAGCTGAGTTTGATAGGGCGCAAGGCTCTGCCAACTAGGCTTTTAAGGTTCATTCTCAAAGTAACGTAGTAAGATGTCATATCGCCGAGACCTTCTGTATAAATGGATATGAATAGATTTAAGAATGCAGGGGGAGCTTTTTTAGTTAAGCAACGAGAGAACCGCTAATAGGGTTATTGAGTAGATTTAGCGAACCAACAATGGCAACAATCTGCTTAGGAGTGTATAACTCGTCATAAGCTCGTCCTTTAAAAGGATTGAGTGTAGAATTTAAATTTGGATCAGTAATTAGGCGATCGCTATCAGGTTCTGTCGTTGGTCTACCGAGTAAAGCGCGCACGCCAGCGGCATGTCGAGCTTCGACAGAGACGATTGAACCAGCAGCAAGGATAAAAGTGGGATTGGTCAAGCTTGGTCCCGCGCCATTGTAAGCATGAACACCGACATCTTCTAGAGCCACGGCAGTATTCAAAATGCTATCGCGGCTAGATAGCATCTTATTCAGAGTAGATGAATTAAAACTTAAATCTTCAGTAGCAAATAGAACTTGGTTAGCTAAAACACTGCGTAAAAATGTAACATGGGCAGCTTCTTGACCACCTAAGTAACGCATGTACTCCATTTCCTTACTGTTAGTGATTTTGCCAGAACTGACAACGGCTGCATAAAAAGCAGACTCTAGTTCTTCCAATAATAAAGCAAAGTTAAGAATCCCAATATCATCTGCCTTAAATGTAAGAGTCTTGCCACGACTCATCGGTTGAGCATTAAGTACTCCAGGAATAGATGCGATCGTTATACCACCAAGTCCAAAGATTCCCCATTTAATTAGGGAACGCCGTGAAGATTTCTTCCTGTTGTTCATGCTATTTCACTTAAGATTTTGCTAAGACTCGTATACATTCATTAGCATTACCTTTTGGTGTTTGAAATCATGTTTGAACAATGTATAAATTGAATGGTTTGTACTAAAACAGTTCAAATCTTTACAATAAAAGTCTGATTTATTCTGATTTAGCTATCGCCAAGTGTATTAGGACATAAAACC
>JAYTWB010000288.1:0-6039 GCA_043743655.1 Cyanobacteriota bacterium
TGGCTTTACTTTGTGGCTCTATTTTTGATGGTGATTGCGATACAATATGGACACATTGAAATAATTTAATATGACCACTGCAACCGATATCGCTACTCCCCCAGTTCTAAATCTCATTGATAGAGAGAATGACCAAAGCTATCAAATGGCACAAGCTGCGGTGATCGCGGCTGATGATCGCAAGGGAGAAAATATCGTTTTGCTAGCGATCGGTGAAGTTTCGACTTTGGCAGAATATTTTGTAATCGCATCAGGACTTTCTAAGGCACAAGTACGCGCGATCGCTGGTTCTGCTGAAGATGCGATCGCGGAAAAGTTTGGGCGTAAACCGAGAAATATCGCGGGTGAGCGAGATGGCACATGGATTTTACTTGATTATGGTGATCTGATCGTCCATGCGATGATGGAGACAGAACGTGAATACTATGACCTAGAAGCATTTTGGGGTCACGCGCCAAAGCTAGAAGTGGTTTTGCCAATCGCCGAGCCAGTAGTTGAGTTAAAAGATGCAGTTGAGTCTGAGATATAAGTAGCTCAGCATAATTAAAAATCCAAAACCCATAAGAGTGATTCGCTCGCTATGCGGGAGAATCACTCTTATGGGTTTTAAGGTCACTTATTTTTAGCTTTTATCGAAAAACTGGGTTTAAAACCCCGTGCTTCCAGAACAGCTTTGTATTAGAATAGGGAGTGAGTTACAGGTTGAAACACCGCCAGCATAAGCCCGACAAATTTGGCTCGACTAGGAAAGATGTTACGGTTGCCACTTAACAGGCTGGGAAATAGAAAACTTAACAGGGTAACGAATTCCTGTATAAACATAGTGCAGTAACCGTCAAAGCGGCGAATCAAAAAACAAAAAAGCTTTGGGTCGTAAGACAGGTAGGGTAGGGCATACCCAAACCTCTCCTGAAATGGAGAAACGCTCGGAGAGCCATCCAGAAAAAGGGCGACTAGATGACAAGGAATATTCTAGTAAGCTCGGATGGGACATAATCGTATAAGACCTAAGTATGTGCAAGCAGAAAGGGCTGTGATTAGCTCAGGAATCCCCGTCACTTCAGTGCGGGGAGTGTCAAAGCGTTGAGAACACAGACAGGCGATAATTGAAAAATCTCGTTTAAATTTGGATGTATAAGAACTTATGAAGGTTGGCGATCTAGTTCGTGTCAAAACAGCATTAAATGTCTTCCACCATCCTGAACACAGAGGCAAAGCTTTTGACATCGCGGGATTGGAAGGAGAAATCGTCCGTGTGCATACAGAATGGAGTGGTCGCCCGATCAGTCCCAACTATCCATATGAGGTGAGGTTTACACCTAAGTTTGTGACCCATATGGGTGATCACGAGATAGAATCAGCTGGCTAGTTTAGTGTTAAAGACGATCTGTGTGAAGCGCAGATCGTCTTGCTACAGGAGTTATCCACATGCAAGCAACAATTTTTAGCATTGTTTTTGCTCTTTTGAGTGGCACTTACATCTTTCGCTCATTTCGGATCATCGAAGAAGGCGAAGTCGCACTCGTGGAAAGATTTGGTAAGTATCAAAAAACTCTCTCACCTGGGATCAACATGGTTTTGCCAATCCTTGATCGCGTGGCTTTGATAAAAACCTCACGCGAACAAGTATTAGAGCTTAAGCCTCAACCCTGTATGACTTCTGACAATGTTAGTGTCAATGTCAGTGGGTCGATGTATTGGCAAATTGTTGACCTTAAAAAAGCTCGTTATAACATTAATGATATTGATAAATCATTGATCGGCTCACTTACAACCCAAATCCAGACGCAAATTGGACGATGTGAACTAGATAACGTTATTGGTGGTCAAATACATATTAATGAAGAGGTTTTAACAGGGATATCTAGTGATACGGGGGATTGGGGGATTAAGGTGTTGCGAGTCAGATTAGGTGAAATTACGATTCCGCCATCTGTGTTGCTGTCTATGGAAAAGCAAAAAGCGGCTGAAATCGAAAAAAAAGCGATGATTTCGCTATCGGAGGGTGAAAAAACATCGGAAATCAAAAAAGCGGAGGCAGTGGCTTCTTCTAATCTGGTACTAGCTGAATCAGAACGACAAGTGCGTTTGGAGCAGACCGAAGCAATGGCTTTGTCGATCGAGCGGATTGCTAATGCGATCGCCAATCATCCTCATGGTCAAGAGGCGGTGCAGTATTTGTTAGCGCAAAAATATTTGGAAATGGGGCAGGCAATCGGGCAGAGTCCTAGCAGTAAGGTTTTGTTTATGGATCCGCAATCGATTCCGGGGGCGATTCAGTCTTTACTTGCTATGACCGACAGTAAGATAACTGAGAAAATGAATGAGGCGATCGCTAAACCCTATGGTGAAAGTGGCAATATTCATCCATCGTTATTAAATCTGCCCACACTTAAAACGGGTAAGCCACCATCTGACAAAATTGATCCTAAAAGCAATTAATCGCTTTTAGCTGGACAGGATTGGATACAACCCATGTCAGGGCAGATCGGTTACATACGGTTTTCCGACTGAGAGCTTAGCGATCGCATCGGTAAGAATAGATGAAGTGAACTACAGATATCAAAAAACAATTATGTTTAACCTCGGTGAACTTAACTCCAGCAACAACCTTTTACTTGACTATCTCAAAAATCAGTCTCCCGAAACTCTGGCAACTGTTGCTCAGTCTGTCAGTCCTGAAGTGCAGCAGATCATTAATCAAAATATTCAAAATTTAGTCGGGATGTTGCCACCGCCACATTTTAATGTCAGCATCAGTACCGATCGCGAAAACTTAGCAAACTTGATCGGCTCAGCGATGATGACAGGCTATTTCATCCACCAAATGGAAACTAGAATGCAGCTAGACCATTCGTTAGCATCTAGCTAAAAAAGTCTTCCATAAAATAAAGGTTCGCGGTTGGCGCGAACCTTTATTTTATGCATCTAATTTTATGAATCTATAAGTGCAACAGACTTGACATTTTTTTTGCGATTCTTGGGTTTATGCTCACTACTTTTTTCAGCATGACCATGAAAACGAATACCCAGAAACACATCATACAAAAAGCCCGCTAAGTCAGGCATCTTAAAAATACCCAAGGTCTGAGGGGAACCGTTAGCATCGAGAAGCGGCTTCATTTGGTAATAAGCTTTCTCGTAATAATACCAAGGTACATTTGGCCAAAGATGATGCACTAGGTGATAGTTCTGCCCTAGCAACATGATATTGAGAAGCCAACTGGGATAAACTCTGGCATTCTTCCAGCGCGATCGCTCCACAAATGGACGATGAGGCAAATAGTCAAAAAATAATCCCAACATCAGTCCCATGACAGCGGCTGGCACAAACCAGAAATTCATCATGTAGCTAAGAAAGCCCCACTGATAGCCGACAAAAATTGTGGCAATCACAATTGCTCGACTAATCGCCCATTCCAGCAGCTCGTAGTTACGCCATAGCCGACGCTGGAAAAAGAAAATTTCGTGATAGAAAAAACGAGCCGCAATCAACCACAAGGGACCGCCTGTGGATACATAGTGATCGGGATCATCTTCTTCGTCATTCACATGGGCATGATGCTGCATGTGCACGCGAGTAAATACAGGAAAAACAAAACCCTGTAATATTGCGGCAATATGTCCGATCGCGGCATTAACAATGCGATTTGGATGAGCAACACCATGACAAGCGTCATGAATCACAGTTCCCAGTACATAAAGCGATGAAAAATTACAAACAAATACGAGCCAGTCTGCCCAGCCCCATACCCAATAGCCTGTTGTCGATGCGGTTGCTAAAACAATCGAACCAAGTAGCAGTAATATTGTCGGATTAAATCCCTGTGCTGCACCCATCAGACCGATTGGAACAGTTAGGGCTTTGCCCTGCTGCTGCATTGCGTCACTCCTTAATCAATTTCTTATCTTTATTTACTTCGCAAAGGTTGCAAAAATAAATTGTTGCGTTTTATTACGTTTTTTATTATTAACTATACTACCGATAATAGAGCGAGATTGCAACTTTGATTTTGCGAAGCACTTTCCGAATAATCACTTGCCGAATAATTTTAAGGCGATCGCTTGTCCGATCATTACTTCCCGCTTAATGGTGGTGGCGGTGGCGGTAAGAGTGTCGGTGGTTCAGGTAAGGGAGCCGCGACTGGAGGCGGAGCGATTAGCAGCGGTTCTGGGGGAGTCGCGTTTATGACTGGCGCAGCAGCTGGGGCTGGAGGTGTATCAACAACAGGAGACATATTAATAGCAGGAGATGTGTTGACTAGGTGGTACGGCAACATTGACTGGTGCTGTGGCTGGTTGTGTGGCTGGCTGCGATCGCGCTGCTGATTCTCTCGTTGTTGTTCAGCTAGTTGTTCATTTTCGCGTCGCCGCCGCTCCTCATTTTCACGATTTTCACGCTGAAATTGTGAGCCTGACTCTTCAAAGGTGACGCGCACTTTAACATCAGTTCTACCACCTTCAGGAATAGTTTTGGGATTAAATTGCCATTTGCTCATCGCTTCGACCGTTTCGCGATCGGTCTGAGCATCGCCGCTAGATTGACGCAATCGCACATTCGAGACCGTTCCATCAGCCGCAATATCATAGGTAACTCTGGGTGTTCCTTCTTTACCTCGATATCGAGGCTTGGGACAGCTTAGACATTCAAGTTTTGGGGTGCTGTTCTCAGCTGGTGGAGTTGGAGTATTTAGAATGGTGCTAGTTTGTGTGCCTGTACCATTAATTTTGCCATTGATAACACCACCGACCACTCCATCTTTTTTGCCATTAGGATTACCGTTGATTTTGCCGCCCAACACAAATCCTGTGGGAATTTTGGCATTGCCAAATCCAGAGCCGAGACCATCTTTAGCAATAATCGAACCGCCACCTTGCTGGATTTTTGTATCGCTGACACCTGAGGTAAGCAAGGGTTTCAAGCTGTCTGGAGCAGCGGCATCTTTACCTTCTTTTAGAGATGTTGTGGTTTCAGGGGCGAGGGCGATCGCAGGAGGCGCAAGATCAACTTGTTGCTCCTCAATTTTGGCAACTGGGTCGGGTTCTTTGGGAACTTCGGCGACTTTTTCTTCAGGAGATTTGGTTGTATCGACCACAACTTCCATTGTGTCATCTTCTTTGCTAACAGGTTTCCATAGGGTGGGAATTGGCGTGATCATCACGGTGGCATGAACACAAGCGGAGCCGATAAAACCTATGAACAATAAGGATGCTAAGGCTCGGCTTTCTTTTTTTGATTGGACATCAGCAAGTTCAGAGGTATGCATAGGTTTATCCTTTAATTCATTTAGTTGATTTTTGATTGATTTTTAGAGGATGCCGTGTCTCGATCAGGTTCCTTTAGTAGCGATCGCCATCTTGACGCGAGGGATTTGGCGCAGTTGATCCATGATTTGAATGACATCGCCATGCTGAACACTGCGATCAGCATTGAGAACCACTACGAGGTCTTGATTTGGTTCTAGCAATTTTTTAACGCGATCGCTAACTTCAGCAATCCCAATCTTCTGTTTATTTAAGAATACTTCTGTTTTCTCATTAACGCTGATCGTGGCGCGAGCAGGTGTTTTTTGCATCGCTCCCGATTGAGCCTTAGGCAGATTTACAGGTAAGCCTTCCGTCCGATTGAGAAACAATGAAGAAAGCACAAAGAAAGTCAGCAGCGCAAATAGAACATCTAAGAGCGGTACAACATTCTTGATTTCCATTGGCTGATCTGACATGTCTTCATCATGACGGCGGCGAGTTCTTCTAGACATGGGCATTTACCTGTTCATGTTTTTGTTGACGATGCGATCGCAAATGTTGCAGTTCTATTTGAGTACAGCATTCGTCAAAGTAGGCAACTTGCTGAGCATAAAGCGATCGGAAGATACTCGCGGCGATCAAGGCGATAACTGCCACAATCAGTCCCGTAGCTGTAGAAATTAATGCTTCGCTGATACCACCTGTGACATTGAGGGACTTCGATCCACCAACGTCGCCAAGAGTGAGCGAACCAAAAGAAGCGATCAATCCAATTACAGTACCAATTAATCC
>JAYTWB010000289.1:0-3718 GCA_043743655.1 Cyanobacteriota bacterium
GTTTGATTGCCTTGATGCTGACGACCTTTATCAAGGAATTAAGGCGATCGACTGGTCAGAATATCTAACGCCTGAAATGACTCTGGCGGTGAATGCCACAGGCAAGAACGATCAGCTTAATCATACGCATTTCACCGCGCTACAAGTTAAGAATGCGATCGTTGATCAGCAGAAAGATCGATTTGGTGAGCGATCAGATGTCGATGTGCAAGAAGCAGATTTGCGAATCGGCGTACATATTGATGACAATGGCTGCACAGTTAGTCTGGATAGTTCGGGAAATAGTTTGCATCGGCGGGGTTATCGCCCTGCTGTGGGAGCCGCACCGCTTAAGGAATCTCTCGCCGCCGCATTAATCCAGATGTCAGGCTGGCAGCCAGATCAGATGTTTTATGATCCTCTTTGCGGTTCGGGAACTTTACCACTCGAAGCAAGCTTGAAAGCTCTGAATATTGCTCCTGGAATGTTTAGAGACAGTTTTGGGTTTGAGACTTGGCTAGATTTTGATCAAGAGCTTTTAGCTAAATTAATCCAAGAAGCCGATGATAACCGTTTGGATACATTACCTGCACCTATATGGGGTAGCGATCGCAATCCTGAAGTGGTTGATCAGGCGATGATTAATGCTAAAAATTGCGGTTTATCAAATCATGTGTATTTCTCAGCCCTAGACCTGTCAGAAGTAGTCGCTCCTGCGGATAGTGGAGTTCTATTTTGCAATCCTCCCTATGGTGAGAGATTGGGAAGAGATAGTGATTTGGGAGCTTTTTATAAAGAGTTAGGGAATGTTATCAAACATCGCTTTAAAGGATGGACAGCTTTTGTACTTAGTGGTAATAAGCAACTATCGCAAACAATTGGGTTGAAGTGTGCTGAGCGAACGGCGGTACTTAATGGAACTCTGCCCTGTCAGTTAATGAAATACGAAGTTTATTAAGCATTGAGATAGCTAACCCAAGAGATGAATGGCGGCGCTTTGCGCCGCCATTCATCTCTTGGGTTTTATGCAAAACTTACATTGCTATATTTAAGGTTTAGTATTTGACGTTAATACTAGCCTTTTGTTCATACAGACGATTGAGCGATCGCGGATCGATATTAAAGTGATAACAAATCTTTAATAGCTGATTGAGCATGGCATGACGGTATATTCCTCTCTGTCGAAAGCGTCTTGCTGAGGTGATAATCTTGCCTTGCGCCAGTACAGGCTTAGCAAATTTGCTAAGGCGATCGCTTAACACGGTATCTTCAAAAATATCTAGATCAGGAACATAGCCAATTTTTGCTAAAAGTTGACGATCAATAAATGGACAATGATCGAGATAGACAATTCCCTTTTGCTGGACGCGCACATGGTCAGAATACCAAGACGTAAAGCGCAATAGCCCATGTGAAAAGTCAAAACTATGCTGAAATGCACCCCACCTTGCGCCTGATCCTAAAGCCTCCTCAATTAGCTGAAAAGCAATACCTTTGGGTAGAAGTGTTGCAGGGTGATGCAATAAGATTATTTCCCCTGTACTGATGGCGATCCCCTCATTTAGTCTCTGAGCGCGGTTTTTAGCAAGCGATCGCACAACTTGTAACCCCACAAATTTAGCGGTATATTCTTCCAGAAACATATCAGTATCATCTTCACTAGCACTCACGACCGCAATAATTTCTACTTTCTGATTTTGGGGAAGACTTTGAGCAACTAAATTAGCAAGAATGCAGTCTAGATAACCATGTCGAATTTCATTAAGACAAGGAAGAATAATCGACAGGCGCATTAAAAAACTCCATTAAAAAAACTCTATTAAAAGAACTGCCTTAAAAACTAAACCTAAAAAAGTAACGATGTCTTAAAAATATCATTTGTTTGGGTTATACTTATATTTTTTTGTCATGACTAATTTAAACTCAGACCAAACCGAAAAGAAACAACTAGCAAATAATGCCTTAATCCTGATTGTTGACGACACCATTTATAATATCCAACTTTTATCATTGATGCTTGTTAAGCAAGGATATCAAGTTGAGCAAGCCTTAAATGGTAATGACGCTATAGCCAAAGCTAACCAGATATTACCCGATATAATTTTGCTTGATATCCGAATGCCTGATATTAATGGCTACGAAGTTTGCAGAATATTGAAAGCAAATCTACCCACTCAAGACATTCCCATTATATTTATTAGTTCGGTAGAAGAGGTATCGGAAAAAGTAGAGGCTTTTTCGGTTGGTGGCGTGGATTACATTAGCAAGCCATTTCAACTAATTGAAGTGTTAGCCAGAATAGAAACCCATTTAAGACTATGTTCATTACAGAAGAAGCTCCAAGAGCAGAATGAACAACTGCAACTATCAGCTTTAGTTTTATCGCGATCGCTTAAACAAGAACGCGAACTCAGTCAGATGAAATCCGACTTTATCTCAGTTGTTTCTCATGAATTTCGTACACCATTAACAACTATTCAAAGTGCATCAGAGCTATTGGAACATTATCACTGGACAAAAGAAGAACAAGTTGACCAGTTACATCAAATCCAATCAGAAGTCAAACATATGACGGCGCTGATGGAAGATGTGTTATTTCTTAGTCGAGCTAATGCGAATAAATCTAAAATTAGTTTGACTGAATTTGATCTTCTCAGCTTTTGTCGTCAACTATTGGGTCAAATTCAAAAGGTTTTTGGTCAAGACTATATTCTGCATTCATCCTTACACATCGCGGCAAATCTTAATATATCAATTGAAAATTTACATCTTCAAAATGATCTGCCTATCTTAAAAGTCAAAATGGATGAGAAACTACTACGTCAAATTTTAACTAATCTAATCACAAACGCAATTAAATATTCTCCTCAAAATAATAGTACTGATTCTCTTCAAAAAAGTAATATCAACTTCCAATTAACAGTTGATGATCAGAATGCAACTTTTATAATTACTGACTATGGTATTGGAATTCCTGAAGAGGATTTAAGTCATTTATTTAGTGCCTTTCATCGCGGCAAAAATGTTGGCATATTGCCAGGTACTGGGCTAGGGCTATCAATTGTCAAAAACTGTGTAGATATTCATCATGGAACAATATCAGTGAAGAGCGAAGTAAATATTGGCACAGAATTTACAGTTGTTTTGCCAATTTAAAACTAAGCGTTATGTCTGATATTTGCTAGCGATCGCAATCGGTATAATATTGACTAGAGACACTCAAAAAATGGCATGAAAAAAATCCTCCTCATTGAAGACAATCCCAATGTTTTATTGAATACGACTAGAATGCTGCAAGCTGAGGGATATTTGGTAATTAGCGCCAATAATGGTCGCGATGGCTTAAAAATCGCTCAACAGACGATTCCTAGCTTGATCATCTGCGATATTATGATGCCCGAAATAGATGGATATGGGGTGCTTAAAGTACTGCGTAAAAATCCTGCCACAAACGCAATTCCTTTTATATTTCTCAGTGCAAAATCTGACAAAACTGATCTCCGACAAGGGATGGAACTAGGGTCTGATGATTATTTGACAAAACCATTTACTAGAGATGAATTGCTGGGGGCAATCAATGCTCAATTAAAAAAACAAGAGATCATCAATAACTATTATCGACAAGAACTGGATAACTTACGCGAAAACATCTCTAAGTCATTGCCACATCAGTTGTTATTCCCGGCGATCGAGGTGATGGGCTTGTCTGATATTTTGGTCAAAAATTATCATGCAATGG
>JAYTWB010000290.1:0-7467 GCA_043743655.1 Cyanobacteriota bacterium
CAATCCAAAATCGGCGCAGTACAATTACGAAAAGCGATCGCTAACGCCTCAGAAAATTGGTGGACATCAGGACAATCCTGCGAAATGGCTCTGGACTTATGTTTACAAGACTTGCGGATTCGGGTTGGCGGCACAGGCGAGTTACGCGGCAATGGTCAATTTGTGCGGCGTACCGCTCTATCTGATTGTGGTGGATGGAACGAACAAACAATTACCGATGACCTTGATTTAACCCTGCGCCTCCACTTATGCAAATGGAATATCGCCTGTCTAAATTTCCCTGCGGTGCAAGAAGAAGGAGTCGTAACTCTCAAGCAACTCTGGCATCAGCGCAATCGCTGGGCTGAGGGTGGATTTCAGCGCTATCTCGACTATTGGGATTTATTGCTAAGCGGTAAAATGGGCTTGGCGAAAACCTTTGATGCTTCTCTGTTTTATATCAATCAATACTTGCTGACAATCGCATTTATACCCGATACAATCACCGCGATCGCATTGGGACACAATCCAATCCTGCCCGCGATCGCAGGGTTTTCTCTAAGTTTAAGTTCGGTGACGATGGCTTTTGGACTGAAGAGAGCCTATCAAATATCATGGAAATCGGCGATCGCACAGACTGTATCAGGAATGATTTACATGCTGCATTGGATTCCTGTAATTACGTTCGTAACCTTGCGGATGTGCATTCTTCCTAAGCGTTTAAAATGGGTCAAGACAGAGCATCAAGGTGCTGGCGATAATATACTAGAAGAGATAGGACTTACCTAATTAATTGAACATAAAATACGGCGCATCGCGCCGTATTTTATGAATAAAAATCAAAGAGATAAAAATCAAAGAGATAGAAAGCAATGCATGATTGGATTGTAGTCGGTGGAGGAATCACAGGCATATCACTGAGCTATGAGCTCCAAAAAGCTGGATTCTCAGTACTACTAATAGAACAACACCAAAACTTACAGGGGGCAAGTAGTCTTGGCTATGGCGGGATATCATATTGGTCAGGAACAACTCCACTCACAAATCAACTTTGCTCAGAAGGGATCACCCGTCAACGTGAATTATCTAACGAACTAGGTCTGGATACTGAATTCCGTGAGCTAGATTTATTGCTGACTATCGAACCTCAAGCAAATCCGCAAGCAATTATCGCTCAATATGCCAATTGCGCGATCGCCCCAACTTTGCTAACTGCTCAAGAGGCTAGCGATCGCGAACCATTACTAAACATTCAGGGAATCAGTGGTGCGTTATTACTACCCCACGCGCATATTAATTTGGAAAGTTTTTGTAAAGCGCATAGCCATACTCTGCAAAGCTTAGGCGGCAAAACCATCTATACCGAAGTTAAGAATTTATTAGTATCTAAATCAGGCGATCGCATATCGGGTGTAGCAACCGATCAGGGTGACTTTTATAGTTCTCAAGTTGTTGTTTGTGCGGGAGGACTCTCGCGCGCATTACTAAAAGCGTCAGGTATTAACGCCAGAATCTATTTCACTCATGCAGAAGCGATCGATACCCAACCTGTCGAACTAGAATTGCGATCGATGATCATGCCTGCGGATACAAAGCGATATCAATTGGAAACTGAGACAACAAATGCTGACCAAGACTTAATTTGGGATATTGCAGGACATGAACTGCTGCCGCCTTCAGTTGATGCGGGAGCGATTCAATTTAGCGATCGCTGTATCAGATTTGGACAACTGAGCCGAGTTTTAACTGATCCCTATGCCGCGATTGATTCTATGCAAAGTGAAGTCTCAATTCGTGACTATGTGAGCAAAGTTTTGCCAACAGTTGCCGCACTCAAAGGCAAATGGAGAAATTGCCTTGTTGCTTTTAGCAATGACAATCTGCCATTAGTTGGTTCACTACAAGGTTATGAAAACCTACATCTATTCTCAGGATTCACCAGTCCCACTGTCTATGTACCACCTTTATCTAAAAGATTTGCTACCCAACAAGCCACAGGCAATCCTGATAGCATCATCCCTTTACTTTCTCCACAGCGGTTTCTATAGCGATCGCAATTCAAAATGTAAACACATAGAATAAAATAGTATATTAATGGTAGGATCATAGAAAATAGTCTATGATCTTTTCAGCACATGAGTTACCGCCTGTCCGATTCCCGATTAGCAAATCATATAACCCTGCACCAGTTACAAGTTTTTGAGGTGGCGGCTCGTCATAAAAGCTATACGCGTGCAGCCGAGGAGCTATTTCTCACTCAGCCAACTGTGTCTATGCAGATCAAACATCTGACTAAGGCGATCGGAATCCCTCTATTTGAACAAGTTGGGAAGCGGTTGTTTTTGACTCAGGCTGGTCGAGAGTTATTGACTACCTGTCAAGAAATCTTTGGATGCATATCACAGTTTGAAATGAGTGTTGCGGACATGAAGGGGTTGAAGCAGGGACACTTAAAAATCACGGTGGTGACAACGGCAAAATATGTGATTCCCCGCTTGCTTGGTCCTTTTTGTCAGCGCTATCCAGGTGTAGAAATATCGTTGAAGGTCACAAACCATAGCGGCGTTTTAGAAAGATTAGCCGAAAATAAGGACGATTTGTATATCCTTAGCGATGTCCCAGACGAGCCTGATGTCCAAGCTCATCCATTTTTACCAAATCCGTTAGTCGTGCTAGCAAATCACGATCATCCTTTAGCAAATGAAAAAAATATTTCTATTCAAAAGTTAGCCGAACTACCTTTTATCACCAGAGAGTCAGGCTCAGGAACAAGGGGATACGTCCAAAGATTGTTTGATGCTCATAAAATTATCCCCAAAGTCAAGATGGAGCTTGCTAGTAATGAGGCGATTAAACAAGCGATCGCTGGTGGTCTAGGTATCTCGATTTTATCGCGACATACGATCGCTCTAGAAGGAGCCTCTGGACAGATTGCAATTTTAGATGTCGAACATTTTCCAATTCCTTGTCACTGGTATGTGATTCATCTGGCAGGTAAGCAGCTATCAGTTGTGGCTCAGGCTTTTTTGGAATATTTGCAAACTGAGGGCAAGCAGATTGCTGAAAATACTGCATGGTAAAAAGCACCAAGTTTGGACTTGCCAAACTTGATGCTTTTTAAGACCTTTTAATCAGTCTTTTTAATTATGAAGGCGGCACCCAGATTTGAACTGGGGGTGAGAGTTTTGCAGACTCCTGCCTTACCACTTGGCCATGCCGCCGAACGGATAATGATCATAGCAAATTAGTTGACTTGTGGCAAACAACTTCAAAAACGTTTATTTTACGCGAAGTGTAAAATAAACGTTTTTGTGGTTTTACAGCGCTGTATCGGCATCACTCTGATCTTCCCAAATCTCAATATCAAAATCATTAAGATAGGCGATCGCGGTTTTAATCTGAGCTAGATTTCCTTTAAGAGTGAGATGAAACCAGCCACTGCCAGCATTAGCGCCTAGAATTGCTGAAACAATATTCACAGTCACGCCACATTGCGAAGTTAACTGCGAAATAATTGGTTCGCTATGCAATTCCTCAGGGATGCGTAGCCGTACATTATGTGAAACAGGGCGAGTATCAGTAGTCATCATGGAAACTCCTTTTTGATTCTTTTTTGATTTTTAATCCTAAGCTTTGTCATTGCGAGGATTATGAGTTTTACGTTCTAAAATTTCTTTTAATACCAATGTCACCACGGCAAGTAGAGCGAGTAAAACTGCGGCGGAATAAGCGATCTCAGTCTCATACTGCTTATAAGACTCTTCCACAAATAGCGGTAAACTCTGAGTCTTGCTCGCGATATTGCCAGAAACAACCGATACTGCACCAAACTCTCCCATTGCTCTGGCATTGGTTAGCACTAAGCCATAGAGCAAGCCCCAACGCACATTAGGAATCACCACGCGCCAGAAAATCTGCCAATCGTTTGCACCCAGAGTTCGGGCGGCTTCTTCCTGCTCACTTCCCATTTCTTCGAGGACGGGAATAAGTTCCCGCGCAATAAAGGGCATACTGACAAAGATAGTGGCAAGTAACATGCCGGGGAAAGCAAAGACGATTTTGATGTTATTGGCTTCTAGCCATGAGCCAAACCAGCCGAGGCGACCATATAGCAGCACAATCATTAAGCCTGCCACAACAGGTGAAATCGAAAATGGTAAGTCAATAATGCTAAGTAATAAAGTGCGTCCAGGAAATCTATGTCTAGCGATCGCCCAAGCTGCACTCAGTCCAAAGATGGTATTTAACGGTAATGAAATTGCCGCTAAGAGTAGAGTTAGTTTCGCCGCATTTTGAAAATCGGGGCGACTTAGAGTAGCCAGAAAAGGTGCAAATCCTTTATGAAATGCTTGATAAAAAACGTTGGCAGCAGGAATTAATAAAACCAGTCCCAGATAAAGAAAAGCGATCGCAATCAGGACGGTTGGAACCCAGCTTTTCTTCTTTTTAATACTACTTTTAGGCGTATTTTCGAGGATGCTTTCAGGATTCATAACGTTTGCCCCATGCTTGCAATAGATTAATGGCGATCAGACTGACAAAAGAAATGCCGAGCATGACTGTCCCGATCACAGTGGCTCCCACATAGTCATACTGCTCTAAGCGCTGGAAAATCAGCACAGGCGAGATCAAATCCTTAAAAGGTGTATTTGAAGCAATAATCACAGTGGAACCATACTCACCAACCGCCCGCGAAAATCCCAGTGCGACACCTGTCAATATTGAAGGCATCAAGGGTGGGACAATCACTTGCCAGAAGGTTTGCCATTGAGTCGCACCTAATGACCAAGCAGCTTCTTCGATTTCTTTTTCGAGTTCTTGCAAAACAGGTTGAACAGTCCGAACCACAAATGGTAAAGAGATAAAGATCATAGCGATCGCTACACCCCAACGCGTGTAAGCAACTTTAAAAGGAAGTAAAGAACCAATCCAACCTTTTTCGCTGTAGACGGTGGCTAAGGTTAGCCCTGCCACGGCGGTGGGTAAGGCAAAGGGAAAGTCAACTACGGCTTCGAGGAACCGCTTGCCTAAGAAGTCGTAGCGGACTAACACCCAAGCGATCAAAGTGCCAAATACACCATTGATCAAAGCGGCAGCAAAAGCGGTCACAAAAGTAACTTCGTAAGTGGCTAAAGCGATCGGGCTACAAGCAGTTTTGAGAAAGCTATCAAGTGGCTCACTACTTGCCTTTGTCAACATGGCAATGGTTGGTAAAATCAGCAGAAATGCAAGATAGACAAAGGTGATTACCCATGTCCAATGAATTTTAGAAATAGTCTTGAGCAAAGAGTTGGTTAGCGATCGCCCCAAACTAGGACGCAAAGGCGTTGTTATCGTCATTTTTCTGCGGCACTTTTAGCGTTTAATTTGTGATTGGATTTGGTCAAAAATTGCACCGTCTGCAAAAAACTTTTTGTTAATGTCGTTCCAGCCACCAAAGTCTTTGACAGTGGCAAGTTCTTTAACCTGTGGATAAAGCTCAACAAATTGTTTTTCTTTTGCCACAGTTTGATCAACAGAACGGAAACCTAGCTTAGCAAACTCTGTTTGAGCTTCAGGACTATAAAGGTACTGCACAAAAGCTTCAGCAACTTCTCTTGTGTCATGCTTTTTGACATTTTTATCAACGATTGCGATCGGATTATCGATGGAGATATTCACCGCAGGGATCACATAGGTTGCTTTTTGTCCTTTTTGCGAAGCTAAGACAATCTCGTTTTCGTAATTGATTAAGGCATCACCTTGACCTTGCTTGAAGAAAGCATCACTAGCTTCACGCGCATCTTTGGTGAGAATGGGAACATTCTTAAAAACTTTAATTAAAGATTCTTGCGCCTTAACATCGCTACCGCCTTTTTTTGCCGCCGCATTCCACAAGGCGAGAAAGTTCCAACGGGCTACGCCTGAGGTTTTGGGATCGGCTGTGATTAAGCTAACACCATCTTTTTCAAGGTCTGACCATTCTTTAATACCTTTGGGATTACCTTCGCGAGTAACCAGAGCGGCGACTGATTTGGTCACAACTGAGTTGTTAGGATATTCTTTTTCCCAACCTTTATCGATCAGTCCAGCTTTTTCGATTTTTTCAGTATCAGCTGCTAATGACAAATGCACGATATCAGCCTCTAATCCATCAATGACAGCACGGGTTTGTGAGCCTGAACCGCCATAACTTTGTTTAAAGACAACTTTTTGATTATGTTCCTTTTGCCATTTTTCGACAAACTTGGGAATAACGGCTTCATGAGCTTGTTTAGTTACAGCAAAAGAGACGAGTGTTAATTCAATATCTTTGTTATTGCTTCCTGTTGAGGCTTGCGGCGCGGCTGTGCAAGATGCGATCGCTACGCTAATCATTACGCCTAGCAACAAGAACGAGCTAAATCTTTGCCACCATCTGCCAATAAATTTCATGTGCTTTGACCTACAAAAAGTTAATCTACGATATCTGCATGGGAATACCGTAATTAACAAGATACAATACTTTTTACAAAACTTTCTACAAAAAGCCAAAGAAAAACAAAGATAGCGTTTTGCACTATCTTTGTTTTTCTTTGGTTAGACACATCTCCCTGATGCGTTTAAGTCCGTTTAGAACTATTTTTTGGTTCTTCATCTGGTGTTGTCACTGACGGCAACACATTGACTAACACCTTATCGACCCGATTGCCATCCATATCGACAACTTCAAAGCGCATTCTTTCCCATGTGAAATGTTCGCCAACAATCGGAATATGTCTGAGATAGGTCATCATCAACCCGCCAAGAGTGTGGTAATTTCGTTCTTCTTCGTAGGGCAAATCCTCGACCTCTAACAATTCTTTGAGCCGATCGCTAGAAATCATGCCATCGATTAGCCAAGAGCCATCTTCGCGTTGCATTGCCTCTGGATCGCCTTGGCGATCGCTAGATGGCAGATCACCAACGATTGCTTCGAGCAGGTCAGTGAGAGTCACCATCCCCTCAACACCGCCATACTCATCTGTCACCATCGCCACGCGATCGCCAGATTGTTTAAACTGCTCTAGTACACTCAAGGCGCTAGCGGTCTCGGCAACATACAAGGGCGGAGTGCTAACTTTCACTAAATCAATGGGATTTCCGTTGATACTGGCATTGAGAAATTCTCTAATTTCAACAATTCCCACACATTCATCAAGATTTTCTCTGGCAACGGGAAATCGTGAGTGTCCACTATTGAGTACTTCGCGTTGAGTTTCCTCAAAGGGAGCATCAACATCGAGCCAGTCGATCTCAGTGCGCGGAGTCATCAGTGCCTTGATCGGGCGATCACCCAACCGAAACACGCGCTCAACCATGTCATGTTCTGCCTCTTCAAACATTCCAGACTCAGCACCCTGAGCGATCATCACCTTGATTTCTTCTTCCGTAACTTGAGACTCTTCAGTGATTTGGATTCCCAATAAACCAAGCAACGCTTCGGTCGAAGCACTGAGTAAATAAACAATGGGAGTGCCAATATTGGCA
>JAYTWB010000291.1:0-2255 GCA_043743655.1 Cyanobacteriota bacterium
CTTATTTGTCGCCAACCTTGCCGAAGCCGCCGCCCGCGAAATAGGAGCCGACACAACTTTAGTCAGAACAGGTACGCTCTATCACGACATTGGCAAGACTTTAAGACCTGAATATTTTATTGAAAATCAAATGGGTCAGCCAAACCCACACGACACGCTTAACGATCCTTGGCGAAGCGCTCAAATTGTTAAAGAACATGTGTCAGGTGGAATCAAACTAGCTCAAAAATATCATCTTCCTGAAATGCTGCAAGCATTTATTCCCGAACATCAAGGCACGATCGCTATTTCCTATTTTTATCATCAAGCCAAACAGCTTGCAGATGATGCAGTTGAGTCAGATTTTCGCTACCTTGGACCAATTCCCCAATCTCGTGAGACAGGTGTCGTCATGTTGGCTGATGCCTGTGAAGCTGCCCTGCGATCGCTTGGTACAGATAGCACCCTCGAATCTGGTAAAAGCTTACTGATGAGAATCTTTCAAGCAAGATGGGATGATGGTCAACTTAAAGACTGCGCCTTGACTTGGGAAGATTTAGATCGCATTGCCCCTGTATTTATCAAAGTCTGGCAAGAGCGGAATCACGGCAGGATTAAATATCCCCATCTGGCCGAAAAACTTGATCCCTCAGGCTCGGCATTGCCCGATCATCTCGATACCACTAAAACTATCGAAACAGTTCAATCACAAAATAGTAGCATCAGGGTCTTAAGTAGAAATACTTGAGTAAAAATACTTAAACATAAGCATATAAAAGTCTCGAAAACAACATCTTTATATTCTCTTAATCATTAAAAATGATGATTTAGATCAAGAAATACGTCAAGAAGATTGTCATCAAAGCATTACAGGAATCAGTTAAGAGATTATTAAATTAATATTTTATTTGGGATCGCTGAAACGTTATGCAAATAAGAGTTTTAGGGTATTTTGATGCTAATTAGTACCTTAAGTCACCCCTGATAATTAGAAGTATTAACAAACTAATTTTAGTAAACTTGGCAAAGCCAAATAAGACATATGAACTCTTCAAGCAACTCAGTTACAGCTTGTCGACTCTGTCAGCACTACAGTCCTGAAGGAAGAAGAGACGGGTTTTGTGGGAAATTGGACGTTTCGGTTCGTGCGACATGGAATTCTTGTAGTCTAGCCGCTCATCCTTTTGATGACTCTTGGCAACTTGGCAATAATCTCAGCCCACAGCTAGTCAGCCCACAGATGCAAGTCATCCGCCTAGAAAGGCAAGAAGTGACAATGCGATCGCTCAGCTTTTCTGAACACTAACAGAATGTTATTCTCAATCAAGAATATTTTATAACAACTCAGTTTTACGGGGAAACGTGCTAGCAAGAGTCTGGAGTGCAGCCATTTTAGGCATTGATGCCATCCAAGTGGGAGTAGAAGTAGATGTCTCAGGAGGTTTGCCCGGAATTACCTTAGTCGGATTACCTGACACCGCAGTTCAAGAAAGCCGAGAACGCGTCAAAGCCGCAATCAAAAACTCTGGATACGCCTTCCCGATGCGAAAGATTGTGATTAACCTCACGCCTGCCGACCTGCGTAAAGAAGGACCAATATTTGATTTACCAATTAGCATCGGCATTTTAGCGGCCTCAGAACAAGTTGATCCGCAGTTATTAGGTGATCATTTATTTTTAGGTGAAGTTTCTTTAGACGGCTCTCTGCGTCCTGTTTCAGGAGTATTACCGATCGCTGTCGCCGCGCAACGTCTCGGCATGATTGGGATCATCGTGCCGAAAGAAAATGCTCAAGAAGCAGCTTTAGTCAAAGGTTTATCGGTCTATGGCTTACAAACTATTACTGAAGTTGGCGATTTTTTAGCTAATCCTGAAAAATATCAGCCAACAGTTGCAAATCATGAACTTAAATGGCATGAAAGCGAATTTAAACTAGACCTCAAAGATGTCAAAGGTCAATACCATGCCCGCCGCGCCTTAGAAATAGCCGCCGCAGGTGGACACAATCTAATTTTTGTGGGACCACCCGGTTCTGGCAAAACTCTATTAGCAAGGCGCTTACCGAGTATTTTGCCAGATATGAACTTTGACGAAGCGCTCGAAGTGACCAGAATTCACTCCGTAGCTGGTTTAGCAAAAGGCAAAGGCTTAGTCAGCGATCGCCCATTTCGCAGTCCCCACCATTCCGCCTCTGGACCCTCACTTGTCGGCGGCGGCAGCTTTCCACGTCCTGGAGAAATCACACTCGCCACAAATGGGGTGTTATTTCTGGACGA
>JAYTWB010000292.1:0-4915 GCA_043743655.1 Cyanobacteriota bacterium
ATTTTTGGAGCTTTGGGGCAAATAGTTTGTGAAGCGATCGCAAAAACATTGGTTAATTATCCATAACTTTAAGGTGATTTGGGATTAGCTTCATAAGCCAAAATATCGATCAAGGCATCAGCTTCAGTAACAGATAGGCGAGCTTTTTGATACTCATCTTCAAACTTAGCATTAGCTGTCGTATATCCTTGCATGATCATAATCGCAAAATATTCACGCTTAGTCATTCCTTCGATCAAGCTATCCGTATCGCGGTTATAGCCGATAGGAAATGCGCTATCACTACGTCTAGTTGTCATGTGTTGTTTTCCTGAGAAAGTTTTCCCAACCAAATTTTAAGCCATATTTTAGCATCTAAGTAAAATCAAATATATAGCAACGTAAGAGATAGCTAGGACAAATCAAAACCCAAAAGGTGGGTGGCGGCGCTTCGCGCCGCTACTCACCTTTTAGGTTCTATTCCCAAAAGACTTTACCAAGACACAAGCTCAGGGAATTTACGAGCTAGTTCTGTAATCGCAGGGCAGATGGCAGCATTTTCAGTCCGATTCTCTAAAGTGTTCCACCCAAATGGAGCCGATTGGGCAGCAGATAGCCATAATAATCGCTTAGCGCGAGTCATGCCAACATAGAGTAAGCGAAATTCTTCCGCTTGTTTGAGATAGTTGTATTGTGTCCATGCTTCGTCAGCAGTGGGAATGCGATCGCTATGCACGATCGCACTAATCTGAGCCCTCGTCACTTCAGGCAAACCAAAATCTCCCAAAAACTTGACGGATTCAGGAATATAAGCTTCTCCAGGACAAATACGTTTATGCAAAAAAGGCATGAATACTACATCCCAATCTAAACCTTTAGCTTTATGAAGACTGATAATCGTTAGTTGACCGCCTGTCATATAGCGCCCTTCAAGATTTTCATCCTCGACTGCCTCAAAATTTTCTGACTCGACAATATCTTTGAGGGCGGCGATTACAGTTTGCATCGAATAGTCACCAACAAGTTCATAATTTAGGCGATCGCATAACTTATCGGCTGTAGCCAGCAATCCTGCTTCTTCGTCATAAAGAGCAAACGCGATAAATGGAATCAGGTTATATAAAGGAAGTTCAGTTTTAGCGCGCAATAGTCCGATACATTTTGATTGAGTTTCTAGAGCAATTGTCGATAGCACCGCATCTAGCAAGGTCGGATAGAGAAACTTTTCAGGATTGCTAGCCAGCGCATTCAAGTCTTGCTGTGAGGAAATTTTTTGACGGTCTTTGAGAACTTCCAGTGCTGATTTGAGATTGTCAGGAGAGTGAGGTCGCTCCATAAATTGCAAAATCGCCAACATATCCATCGGCACACGCGATCGCCGATCGCTTTGTTCAACATCATAGATTTTAATTTCATGATTTTTAGTTAGCCAAGCTAGCGCCTCAGCAACAAATCGCCCTTGATTGTGTTGACGCACCAAAATTGCCATACTTAGGTTTGGGTCTTGATCGTGCAATTGTTTAATCCGATCGCCGATCATCGCGATTTCATGTTCGATATCATCGACAGTACTCGGCAAATAGATTTCGACACCTTTCCCAATTGGCTCAGGATTCGCATTTGCTTGCGGATCATCGACATCGACAGGGCGGATTTTTTGGGGACGAAATGGCTTTTCTAGTTTGGCATATTCAGAATGATTGACCCAATGCAACACATAATTGGCAACCCGCATCACATTTCGGGTGCTGCGTCCTGCTTGATCGAGAGTTGTGAGTTGTGAGGATTTGTTGCAGCGATCGCAAAATTCATTGAAAAATCGCGGATCGGCGGGTGTAAAAGTGGAGTTAATCGCTTGATTGGGATCGCCCACGCGCATTAAATTTTTATCCTCACTGGCAGTGAGCGCCAGAATCTCTAGTAACTTAGTCTGCAAAGGTGAAGAATCCTGAGCCTCATCTTCAAACACCGCAAAAATCCGTTCCTGCCAATATTTCTGTACCCCTGCATTTTGCAATACTCGCAACGCCCCCAAAATCATATCGTCATAATCGATCGCTCCTTCTTGTCGCAAAAGTCGCTCATAGGTAGCATAGAGTCCCGCCGCGATCGCTAAAATGTTACCACCATCAGCCTGACGCAGATCATCAGCACTTAGTCCTGAGCTTTTGGCTGTAGCGATCGCCTCTTTTGCCAAACTAGGCAAAACATCAGTTCGCAACACAGTCTGTCGCCGCAAGCGCTCTGTATCTTCCCCATCAAAGTTTTTACCTTCGAGCAACAGATCATACAACTTGGGATTTTCCTTCACCCAAATATTTGTCGCATTCCGAATCAATCTCTGCTTTTGTGATTCGGAAACGATCGCCGTTTCGCCCATACCAAATCCTGATAGCTCACGATGTGCCGAAGCGATCGTATAAGCCAAGCTATGCAAAGTGCTGACTGTGAAAGCACTCTGCGGCAAGTGGAGATTTTTTAGATGTCCTGATACTTTTTTGCGAATGTTGCTCACTGCTGAACGCGTGAACGTTACAATTACTAATTGCTTTTGGCGATGTAGTTGAAATTTGGCGATCGCGATCGCGGCGGCAACTGCCATTCCTGTTGATTTCCCCGCACCTGGCACGGCTGACACTGCCAACTCGCCACCTTGCCAGTCCGCCATGCTTTGTTGCCCCTTGCGGAGCGTGCTGCGTAATTCATTGAGATTATCAAGTGTGACCATAGCAGGCTGCAAATACTCTTAGAGAAAACTTTTTGCGAAATTTTTTTGTGAAAACAATCAGGCGTTCAACTTTAGTATGATTGTAGCGATTACGCTAATAAAGCAAATTAAAAGATTTATGTCATCAGCAATCAGTGTGGAAAAGCTAGTCTCCGATGCTAAAGAGATCGCCCTCAAGTTAGAAATTAAAAAGTTTGATATTTATGGGGCGATCGTTGATGAGACCAGTGCCGAAGTTGATAGTGGCGCAACCAAGCAAGTTTCTGCATCCAATCGGGCTAACATCACCGTCCGAGTTTGGAATAACGAAGGGACAGTCGGCGTTACATCCACCACAAATATTGATCGCGTCGGTCTAGAACTTGCCCTCCAAAGCGCCCATGAAGCAAGCTTTTTTGGAGCAAAAGAAAATATCGCGGACTTTAGTCCTGAAGCGATCGCTCATATTCCAGAACGAGAGCCACAAACAGCGCCACAAACAGCGATCGAGCAGCTAGTCGAAACTCTGTTGGGTGCAGAAAAAGAATTACTGGCGGCACATAGTGCGATCGCAGGAGTTCCTTATAATGGTTTGTCACAACGCGATCTTAGTCGATTCTATCTCAATAGCGATGGCGCAATGCGGCATGAAAGTAGTTCCTATAGTTCCATTTATCTCTATACTAAAACTGAAGAAGAAGACCGAAAACCTCGCAGTGGCGGAGCCTATCGCGTTAGCCGTACTTTTGACGGATTAGATATCAAAGGTTGTGTTGCCGAAACTGCTGAGAAAACGATTAGTCATCTCAACTACGACAAAATCAAATCTGGCAAATATTTAGTCGTGTTTTCTCCTGAAGCAGTTTTGAGCTTGATTAGCGCTTTTTCCAGCCTCTTTAACGCTCAGAGCATTCTCGATAAAAACAGTCTCTCCACGCCTGAATCCATTGGTACGGCGATCGCCTCACCGCTTTTAAATGTTAGCGATGATGAGCTTCATGTTGGTAATATCGGCGCATCGACATTTGATGGGGAAGGAACGCCCACTCGCCGCATTCCTTTAATTGTGGATGGTATTTTAACTAATTTCTTGCATAGCTCGGTTACGGCAAAGCGTCTAAATACCAAACCCACAGGCAACGGTAGCGTTGGTGCAAAGGTTTCGGTTAGTCCTAATTTTTTCCATGTGGAGCGTAGTAGCGCGGCTAATCTAGAAAACGAGAAAGTTTATGATCTCGCCACAGCTGAGAATGTAATTTTGATTGATGATTTGCAAGCGCTTCATGCAGGTGTGCAAGCATCGCAGGGTTCTTTCTCGTTGCCTTTTGATGGCTGGCTGGTCAATAAAAGCGGTCGCGTTAGTGTCGAGTCAGCGACTGTCGCAGGCGATATTTTGGAGTTACTTAAGGCGATCGCTTATGTCGAACCCAATGGAAAAGTAACGCCTTCTGGGATCGCACCACAGATTTGGGTAGAAGGATTATCAATTACAGGCGAGGCTTAAAGCTTCAATTAAGGCGCGCAAAACAGGCTTTACAGCAAAGTTCGATCAAACTCGCCACAGGAAGGGTCGCAGGGCGAAGCCCCGCAATGGGTTTTATATTTTTATTTGTAGCAAATTTGAAAGTAAATTGCTGTAATTGCACTAAGTTTTGGTGTTATCTAGATTAACATTCGTCATTTGCGCGCCATCAAATAGAGTTTCCTGCAAATTTGCCCAACTCAGATTTGCGCCGCGTAAATCTGCACCACGCAGATCAGCTTTGCGTAAATCTGCACCCTTGAGATTGGCATGACGTAAATTGGCTCGATGCAGATCGGCGCTACTCAGGTTGGCATAACTCAAATCTGCTCCTGTGAAGTTCGCTCTACAGAGCTTCGCCGCCGCAAAATTAGCTTTACTCATTGATGCATGACTAAAATCAAGCTTATGTAAGTCAATTGCTCTTAAATCCACACCCATAAGATTTGCATTAGCAAATACTTTTCGCCCCGCCCGATATAGTTGCAAAAATTCATTAGCATCCATTAATTAATCGCTTAGTTTAATCGCTCAGTCCAGTCAAGAATTTATCATTTAGAATAGCTTTGCTAAAACTAAATTTTGTTTGTCAAATTTTGTTTAAGAGTGGCGCAAATCGCCACTCTTAAAACTAACCCTCAAAAGAGTCGAGGTCTAACGCCGCTGAGCCACCTCGTTCAAGTTCAATCAACATTTGCCCTAATTGC
>JAYTWB010000293.1:0-4381 GCA_043743655.1 Cyanobacteriota bacterium
TAAGGAAACAACCAAGACAGATCGAAATACTTGATCTCTCTCACCCCATGCACAAACTGCTCACTACCACTTATCGTCAATACTCTGCCACCATAAGGATTAGGATCATAGTCTTTGAAAGCCTTTTCAAGAAAGTTGATAGATATATTAAAGTCAGATACTTCATCAGACAAATTAGTATTTTTAGGGTGGATGAAGTTCTCTTTGGCTTTATTGATGATAAGCTGCCACTTGTCCTTAATACTGAGCTTGTTAATACTCAGATTGGACAGGCGGAACAAGTAAAATCTGATATTTCCTAAATAGAAATTTAAAGTATGGCAAAATTGGTAAATCTTCAATCTTCCTGACACATCAATCATTGTTAACAGATCAACTTTTTTACCGATTCTAGTTAACTGTTGCGCCATTTCCATCGCTACTAAGCCGTTGTAACACCAACCACCTAACAAATAAGCATCCGAGGATTGGACCGTAAGTAACTCATCTACTAACAAACAGGCAATCAATGAAATATAGTTTTTATGAGAATTCATAGAAGGTGACAAGCTCGCTCCTGGCATCACATAGATTGGCTGTTTTAGCTTTAGCTTCTTTGCGGTGCTAACTTCTCCAATCCATATAAAAGGTTGAGAACTAACTATATCTTCTGGTAAAACATTAATAATTAAGCCACGGTTACCTAGTCGTGATCCTGACATACCCGCACTAAGCGATCGCAAAGCTTGGTAATCTTCGATACTTAGTCCTAGTAGCAAAGCTCGGTAATCTTCGATACTTAGTCTCAAGGGAGCGTCAATCGGGATTGCCTTAAGAGGCTGCTCACGCATAAATTGAGCAACTTCGGCAACGGTATTAATTTGCAGCAATGATTTTAAAGAGAATTTATATTTAAAAGTCTTCTCTATTTCCGATATCAAACGGATAAATAAAAGAGAGTTTCCACCCAAATCAAAGAAGTTGTCCTGAATTCCTATCGGTTTAGTCCCTAAAATATTCTCCCATATACTGATCAGCTGAAATTCCATTTGATCGCGAGGAGGAATAAAATCCCGAACAAGATAATTTGAGATGTTTGGGCTAGGTAATGAGAGGCGATCAACCTTGCCATTAGGCGTTAAAGGCATTGTATCTAAGAATATAAAAGCATTTGGAATCATGTAATCTGGTAGTTGCTGCTTCAGAAATTCGCGTAATTGATTAGTTGTGGTTGCGAACTTCTTTGCCATGACAACATAGGCGACTAAACGAGTATTTCCCAACTCATCTTTTCGGGCGATCGCCAAAGTTTCTTTAACTGCTGGATAACTATTTAAAAGCGCTTCGATTTCTCCTAATTCAATCCTAAAGCCGCGTATTTTCACTTGGTTATCTAGTCGCCCTAAATATTCAATATTTCCATCTGAAAGATAACGAGCTACGTCTCCAGTTTTATATAAATACGGCGATTGAAAGTCTTGTACAAAAGGATTATGAATGAATTTTTCAGCAGTTAATTCTGGTCGATTGAGGTAGCCTCTGGCTAGTTGTAAGCCTCCCAGATACAATTCGCCTGGCACACCAATTGGTACAGGACACAAATGAGTATCCAAAATATAAGTCTGGGTATTTGCTACAGGACGACCAATAGGTACTGATGTTAATTGAGTTCCTGATTGCATTGTTGGTTGACAAGCCCAGAAAGTGACATCAATTGCGGCTTCAGTAGGACCATACAAGTTGTGTAAATCAGCTTTTAGATGACGGAAAAACTGTTTTTGCAGAGCTAAAGATAGTGATTCACCGCTACAAAATACTTGCTTCAAGCTCGAACAGGACTTTACATCGGTTTCTTCTAAAAAAATCTGGAGCATTGAAGGAACAAAATGGATGATTGTAATTTGTTGTTCATTAATTAGCTCAATCAAATAATTAGCGTCTTTATGACCTTCTGGTTTTGCCATAACTAAACATGCCCCAAACATCAATGTCCACCAAAATTCCCAACCAGATACATCAAAGCTAAAGGAAGTTTTTTGCAGAATACGATCGCTTGTATTTAATTGATAAACGTCTTGCATCCATAACAAACGATTGAGTAACCCTAGATGAGTATTCATCGTTCCTTTCGGGTTTCCCGTAGACCCAGATGTATAAATGACATAAATTAAATTCTCAATTGATACCTCATTAACAGGGTTCTTGCTATCTTCAGTGGAGATGATTTCCCAATCTGTATCTAAACAAATGATTTTCCCTTGATAGTCAGGTAATCTCGCTTTCAAATGAGATTGAGTGAGTAAAAGAGGAACTTGTGAATCATCGAGCATATAGTTAATACGCTCAGTCGGATAACTTGGATCGATTGGCACATAAGCTCCACCTGCTTTTAGTATTCCGAGCAGTCCGACCACCATTTCTAGAGAGCGTTCTATGCAGACCCCAACTAAGATGTCTGGAGTAATTCCTAACGTTTTTAAGTGATGTGCTAGTTGATTTGTGCGATTATTTAGTTGGCGATAGGTTAGTTCTTGTTGTGCAAATTTTACAGCGATCGCATCGGGTGTGCGTTCTACTTGCTCTTCAAATAACTGATGAATACACTTATTTTTAGGATAATCAGTTATTGTATCATTCCATTCTATCGATATTTGTTGTTGCTCTTTTTCTGTAAGCAGTGGCAACTCAGAAACAGATGATGCTGGATTTGCAATTATACTCTCTAGCAAGGTTTGAAAATGTCCACTCATCCTTTCTATTCTGTCTAAATTAAATAAATCTGTATTGTATTCCCATGACGTGATGAGTGTTCCATCTTTATCTTCCACCGATAAAGTTAAGTCAAATTTTGATGTGTCCGTATCTAAAGCTATCGGAGTTTCTGTCAAGCCCAGCAGTGGTTCGGCTTGTTTGTGAGAACTCTGAAGTACAAACATTAATTGGAATAAAGTGCTATAACTTAATGACCTTTCGAGATTAAGCACTTCAACTAATTTCTCAAATGGCAAGTCTTGATGAGAGTAGGCTTCTAATGTGACTGATTTCACCTGAACTAACAATTCTTGAAAACTGGGATTGTTTGAGAGATCAGTACGAATCACTAAAGTGTTCACAAAAAATCCAATTAATTCTTCAGCTTCGGTGCGATTTCGTCCTGCAATAGGAGAGCCAATAACTATATCTTCTTGTTTACTGTAACGGTATAAGAGAGTTCCTAATGCGGTTAGTAAGAGCATGTATATGGTTACTCCTTGTTGACGGCAGAGTTTTTGAATTGCTGTACTTAAATCCTGTGATAATGTGTGTAAATGACTCTTGCCGATGTAGGTTTGGATGGCTGGACGGGGATAATCTGTGGGCAACTCTAGTAATGGTTTGATACCTGCTAGTTGCTTTTTCCAATACTTAAGTTGCTTGTCTAATACATCTCCCGACAGCCATTCTCTTTGCCAAATTGCATAGTCAGCATATTGCATCGAAGGAATTGGAAGTGGATTTGGCTCACCATTTGATAAGGCTGTATAAATTTGTGTCAATTGTTCTCTGAGAATGTCTAAAGACCATCCATCAGAAGCGATGTGATGCATCACGAGCAGAAGAATATGTTCTTGTGGAGCTAGTTGTAACAAGTGAATCCTTAACATTAAGTCTGATGTTAGATCAAAGGAAAGTTGACTTTCTTGTTTTAGATACTGGTTGACTTGAGTCTCTTGTTCTACTTCTCGGTATTGCTGTAAATCAATTATGCTTATCTCTGTGGGTTTTGGTGGATTGATGATTTGGATAGGAGTACCATTTTCAGAAACATAGTTGGTACGCAGTATTTCGTGGTGGTTAACTATAATATCTAAAGACTGTTTAAGGAATTGGATGTTGAGTTCACCGTTGAGTCTTACGGCTAGAGGAATGTTGTAGAAAAAACTGTTGGGTTCTAGTTGGTCTAAGAACCATAGTCTCTGTTGAGCAGAAGACAAGTGAGTGCGATCGCGACTTGCTGTTATTGTCAGAGGCTCTAACAAGTCGGCTGCTTTTTTCTGGTACTGAACAATTATTTGCGCCAAATTGGCAATTGTGGGATTTTCAAACAGCGATCGCAGGGGAATTTCGACTGAAAATGCTTGGCGACAGCGAGAAATGATTCGAGTTGCTAATAGAGAATGTCCGCCCAAATCAAAGAAGTCATCATCAATACCAACTTGCTCAACATTTAGGACATCAGCCCAGATATTTACTAAAAGCTTTTCTGTAGAGTTATTAGGTGCTATAAGTTCATTGTCTAGCTGAATATTTGATGAAGCGGGTGCAGGTAGAGCGCGGCGATCAATTTTACCGCTAGGAGTTAGCGGCATTACATCCAGCATCACAAATGCAGATGGAATCATATAGTCTGCTAACTGTTGCT
>JAYTWB010000294.1:0-2267 GCA_043743655.1 Cyanobacteriota bacterium
CATGCAACTACAATATTTAAATATCTTGAAGTAGGTGGAGCTTTGCACTATCTACTCTACAGTCACTAGCCTTGAGGTAAGTTTAGTTATGGTTGTCAGTAAAGGGAAAAACCCGACAGCAACAGAAACTTTTATGCAAATGGCTCAAGCCGCAGGGCTTAGGGGTCGTTTGCTAATTACTGTTGGTGTCTTAATATTAGTTAGACTCGGTATTTACTTGCCATTGCCAGGAGTTGACCGCGTTCGATTTGCGGAAATCGTTAGAAATAATGCGGTAGTTAATTTCCTAGATATTTTTTCTGGTGGTGGTTTGTCACTACTTGGTATTTTTGCTCTTGGTATTCTGCCATTTATCAATGCATCAATCATCATGCAATTGATGACTTCGGCACTACCAACTTTAGAAAATCTTCAAAAAAATGAAGGAGAAGCAGGCAGAAGAAAAATTTCGCAATACACTCGTTATGTGGCGTTTGTATGGGCGATGATTCAAAGCTGGGGTCTGGGTGTTTGGGTACAAAATTCTGGTGTTTTGTCTGAAACAAGCTCAAATTGGATCACGATTGGTGATGGTAGGGTGATTTTTTCGAGCTTCATTTTTCAAACAACTGTGGCTCTCGCCGCTGGCTCAATGTTTGTGATGTGGGCTGGTGAACTAATCACGGAAAAAGGGGTTGGTAATGGTGCGTCTTTGCTGATTTTTATTAGTATTGTCGCAAACTTGCCAAAATCTTTGGGTGACACGATCGCTCTTGCTCAAAAAGATAGCTCCCGAGTTGGTGGGGTGATTTTGCTGCTCGTGATTTTCTTGATTATGATCGTGGGAATTGTGTTTGTGCAGGAAGGGACGCGGCGGATTCCGATTATTTCGGCACGTCGTCAAGTTGGTCGCAAGCTCTATCGAGAACAAGCTTCTTATTTGCCTTTGCGTCTGAATCAAGGCGGGGTGATGCCAATCATTTTTGCTTCCTCGGTAATGATTTTGCCTGCTTATCTCAGTCAAAGTGTTAATAATGAGATATTTGTGGCGATCGCTACTTGGATATCTCCTAGTGGCGCTGGGCATATTCCTGTGTATATGCTGCTGATTTTAGGTTTTAGCTTCTTTTACTCAACACTGGTTTTAAACCCAGTTGAGCTGTCGCAAAATCTTAAAAAAATGGGCAGTAGCATTCCTACAGTACGTCCGGGTAAGGCGACTTCGGATTATATAAGTGGCGTGTTAAATCGCTTAACTTTGCTGGGTTCGGTATTTTTGTGTGGGATTGCGATTATTCCAAGTGCGCTCGAAAAGGCAACTGGCGTATCGACATTTAGCGGTATTGGTGCGACTTCGCTGTTGATCTTGGTTGGTGTGGCGATCGAAACCTCGAAACAGATCCAAACCTATGTGATCTCTCAACGTTACGAGGGCATGGTGAAACAATAATGCCCAGACTAATTTTGATGGGACCGCCGGGGTCTGGCAAGGGTACACAAGGAGAAATTTTGGCGGATACTTGGCAAGTACCAAAAATCGCTCCAGGTGATATCTTTCGGGCTGAGATTAAACAGGGTAGTGAGTTGGGGCTAAAAGTTAAATCTTATAGTGACTCTGGCAGACTTGTACCTGACGCTGTTGTAATTGAAGTGATCGCAGATCGCCTGAGACAGACGGACACTTTGGCTGGTTGGATACTTGATG
The DNA here is from genome assembly GCA_043743655.1 of Cyanobacteriota bacterium. GTDB lineage: Bacteria > Cyanobacteriota > Cyanobacteriia > Pseudanabaenales > Pseudanabaenaceae > Pseudanabaena. The sequence continues at coordinate 1,685 of JAYTWB010000294.1, forward strand.
GTTTTCCTCGGACTGTGGCGCAAGCGAAAGCATTAGATACTTTACTTGCCGAGTTAAATCAGCCTTATGATTCGGTGATCAACCTAAATGTGCCAGATCAGTTTTTGGTTGACCGCTTAAAAGTGCGGGCGATCGATCAAGGGCGAGCCGATGACACCGAAGAGGTAATTACTAATCGCCTTGAAGAATATAATGATAAAACAAAGCCTTTGCTAAGTTTTTATGGCGATCGCGTTACTCAGATTGATGGCACACCTGCTATGTCAGAAGTAACGGAAACAATCAAGAAATTTTTTGCATAAAATCAATATTAATTAATACTAAATAACGGAGAGTTTGTTTGTCAAAAGAAGATTCTATTGAAATGGAAGGGACAGTAACTGAGTCTCTTCCTAACGCTATGTTTCGAGTTACTCTCGACAATGGCTTTAATGTACTTGCTCACATTTCGGGCAAGATTCGCCGCAACTACATCAAAATTTTGCCAGGCGATCGCGTCAAGGTTGAGCTAACACCTTACGATTTGACTAAAGGACGCATTACTTATCGCCTCAAAAATCAAGGCGGCGGCAAAAAATAAATC
>JAYTWB010000295.1:0-5161 GCA_043743655.1 Cyanobacteriota bacterium
TGTAAAACAAATATGCAAAAATGTTGTCGTGAGGGCAATAACGGAGTAAAAAATTGTGGGACAAGCTCAATTACCGCCGCAGCGACCAGCTGATTCTACATTTGCCAAAAATCTAGGGCGTGTAGGTGTTGGACTAGCGATCGCCTTTACAGCGACTAGCTTAGGCACTTTTTGGTACGGACGTTATTTTCTGAATGAGCAGTTATCGCCGCTATTACAATCCGAGTTAAACAAATCACTCAAACGCCCTTTGCAGCTCGGTAAAGTCGAACGAGTTGGCTTTTCGAGCATTAGGTTTGGCAGATCGATCGTGCCACCAACCGATAAGGAGCCAAATTTCTTGGCAGTTGAGGCGATCGAAGTTAAGTTTGACCTTTGGAGTTATGCTAATCGCCGTCAAATTGTTTTAGATGCGATCGCGCAGCAACCTCAAGTATTTCTAAAGCAAGATGCCGCAGGTTTACTGCAATTACCAAAAATCACACCGCCAGAAAAGCAAACCAAAGATGGTTTTATCGACTTACGGACAGTAACTTTTGAGGATGGACAAGTCACGATTCAGACGGTTGCTAAAGGAGAATTAGTTTCGCTTAGTCAAGTGCAGATCGATAGCAATTGGAAAATCGTTGATCTTAATAATCAAAGTCTAAAAATGAATGGTAAGGGGCGCGTGACTTTGCCCAATCTCGCCGCGATCGCTGCACCACCAGACCCTGAACAACTAAAAAAAGCGATCGAAGTTGCCAATGCGGATAAGGATGGCAATAAAGGCAATATGTCTTTTGCGGTGAATTGGGATTTGACTAAAGGACAAGGCACTGTTGATGTCCAGTCTCAAGATTTACAAATAGCCGCAGTGCAAGGATTTGCGGTTAGCTTACCTTTAGAAATTCAGCAAGGCAAGTTGGATGCGGATGCCAAAATTTCGATAATGGCGGAAAAAGAAACTCCCACTATTTCGATAACCGCCAAACTCAGTGATGGGGCAGTTAAGTCTCCGCAACTAATCAAGTCAATCACTCAGATTGCGGGGCAACTCAGCTTTGACGGCACAACTGCAACTCTGACCAAGTTTTCGGCTCAATATGGCTTGTTGAAAGGAACTGTCGAGGGTACATTTAGTCAGCAAAAAGGATTTAATCTCAATTTTGCTAGTGCTGCCCTCGATTTGGGGAAAGGATTAGAAAGTTTTAACATAAAAACGCCTGTGGCGATCGCGGGTGAGGTGCAGCTCAACGGCAAATTTATCGGAACTGCCCAGAAGCCTGCTCTGACCATAAATATAACCACACCGAAAACAGTCAGCTTTGATCGGATCATAGTCGATCGCTTTTTAGCGACAGTCGAACTCAAAGATTTAAAGACGCTGCAAATTAAGAAAGTCCAAGCAGCATCTACAGGCGCAACTCTCACAGGCGAGGGACAAATTAAATTGCCGCAAAAAGACTCGCCTGCGGAAATTTCATTTACCAGTAGTCTCGTTGGAGTTGCGGAAGATTTTGCTAAACTTTATGGCACAAAACTACCGATTGCAGTCGGGCAAGTCACCAGTTCGCTGCAAATCAGTGGTAATTTAACCAATCCACAAATTCTCGCTGAAATCGAAGCGCCTAATGCGACTTATCCCTCAAGAGGAGAAGTTTTTCTGGCAGATGGATTAGCCACAATCCGTAACACTAAAATAAAATTTCCCATTGGTGAAATCGGTCTGGCGGGTACTTACAATATCGTCAGTGGTGCTTGGAAGTCTCAACTAAATAGCAATGGTATTCCGCTATCAGCTTTCTTGATCAACCAAAAAGGTATAATCGAAGGATTTATAAATCTGAGTAGCGATCGCGGTGGGTTTGCGCTAGCTGATGTCACTGGTGATGGCACTGTGCGCTTACCACAAGGACTAGTCGAAGTCCCCGATGCGATCGCTGCCAATTTAATCTGGGATGGCAAAAATCTGCTTGTTCCCTCATTACAAGTTGGCAGTTATTTAACCGCAAAAGGAAGAGTGGATTTAGCGTTTCCCAATAATGCACCTAATCAACTACCAACAGGAATTGCTGGGCTTGATCTTGATCTAATTTCTCGGAATGTGAATCTTAATCGGCTAGCTTCACTTTCTAATGCAATTTCGCCGCAAGCGTCAGGCATCTTCAACTTTCGCGGCAATCTATCAGGAGCGATCGACAAGCTCAAAATCGCGGGAGCTTTACAACTAGATAATGTTGATTTGACATCTCTTGGTCTAGCCAGACAGGGGCTAGTCGCTCCATCAAGAGGTTCACTGGATTTCAATGGTTCGATTAATGGTGATCTAGCTGATCCGCGATTAGTCGGTAATGTGCGTGTAGCAAGTTTAAAAGTAAATCAAGTCGAACTTGATAGTCTTAACTTCAATGGTGTTTTGGATGGAATTGGTAAAGTGCCGCAAGTGGCTGGTGATCTACTGCTCGCTGGGCTGAGAGTCGATAAATTAGCTTTTGATCCGCGTTTGGAAGGCAAGCTCAATTTTGATGGAAATCAGGGCTTAAATGTTGATCTGCGTGGTAAACGCGATCGCATTAGCGCTCGTTTAGATTGGGCTTTGCGTCCAATCGCTTTTAATGTGAATTTGGGTGAAGCAACGGCAAATGGCAGGCGCTTAGAGAATAACCCTAACCGTTTACAAGTAGCGATAGCTAATCTTCCCTTACCCCTGATTGCGGCGATCGCAGGACAGAACGATGTTAGTGGCAAAGTTTCTAGCAATCTAGTTGTAGATTTTACTAATAACCCCACGGCGATCGGAGAAGTTACCGTTGATCGCCCTCGTTTTGGGCGGGTAGTCGCCGAGAGATCTGCCGCCAAGATATCTTATGCCAATGGCATTCTTGATGTGAGTAATGGCAATTTAATTGTCCGTCAAGGCGAGTCTAATAATGAATATAAATTCCGGCTGACTTACAATCCCAATATCGATGAACAAATCTCAGGTGCTATCGAAATCGCTCAAGGAAGAATGCAAGATTTATTTGCAACTTTGCAATGGGCAAATGTGGTTGATGTGACCCAAGGCATTAATTTTGCTAAAAATGGCGCATCAGAGTTACAACCTCTAGAGGCAATTAGGCTATTAGGAGAGCCTTTATATAAGCAATTACAATATCTGACTCAAATCGAACTTCGACAAGAACAACAGGAAACAGTTAATTCTTCTCGCAATTTCAATCTACCGCCGCTAACCGAATTTCGCGGCGATATTAGTGGCAAAATTGCCTTTGGGCTAAGTAAACGCCGTGGGGTTCGCTTAGATTTCAATATTATTGGCAAAAAGTTTGAGTATGGCAAATTTGCTGTTGATGACATCAAATTAGACGGAAAATATTTTAATGGGGTTTTTGAGATCGCTAATGCTAGTCTTCAGTCAGACAAGAGCTTTGGACGGCTTACTAACGCACGTCTCAGGCTAATTTCTGCGGCAAATCCATTACTTAGCTTTCGAGAACAAATGGGAGAAATTGAACTCAAAGACTTCCCAATTGAGTCTTTACGTCCATTGCCATTTTTTAGCTCAATTCCCTTTGATTTGACAGGTAAAGTTAATGGTAATCTCTCAATTACGGGAACTAACCTCCTTGACACCAAAGTTGTTGGCAATCTCAGCCTCGGCGATGGTTCTGTCAATCGTCAAGCGATCGAGTTTATTGCCGTTAAGTTTATCTACGACAAGCTAAATATAAACTTTGACGCGAATATGAAAGCTGGTGGCAAAGATGCAGTTTTAGCCTCAGGAAACTTTAGCATTCTTGGTATTTTCAATGTTAAACTCAACGTCAAAGATGACGGGATCAGTTTTATTAATATCTTCAATCAGCCCGTGCGTTGGATCGCTGGCAAAGGGAATATCAACCTTACAGCTAGTGGAACTTTTAAAGACCCTAAGATTGCGGGGAAGGTCATAGTTGATAATGCCAAAGTCAAAATTGCTGGCTTACCAGGCGACTTTACAGAGGTTCAGGGAGACATTGGCTTTACTAGCGATCGCTTAATTAGTAATATCATGGGCAACTTTAACGAGGGTAAATTATCTCTAAAAGGAATTCTCCCGATTAGTAATTCTGGACTATTGATAGAAGGTAGCCCCGAATATCAACAAGCCCTCGCGATTAATGCCGACAAACTTAAACTAAATATTCGTGATATTAGTTCTGACAACTTCAATACGCGTGTGATCGTACTCGGTTCGCTCTTATTGCCGCGCATCACAGGTGAGGTCGCTTTGGGAGATGGCAGATTAGTAATTGGGAATGAAGCGGCTCCCAATAGCGAAAATCTGGCTAATGCTAGTGCAAACAACGAGCTAGGCGATGTTGTGTTTGATCGGCTCACGGTCAAGTTACAAAACATGCAGGTGACGCGTTTTCCCTTATTTAACTTTCTTGGTGAAGGAACTCTGATTGTAAATGGAACATTATTAAAACCAGAACCAGATGGAAAAATCAATGTTACGCGTGGTCAATTTAATGCGATTTCGACCAGATTTCGACTCGATCGCGCTTACGAAAACTTTGTTGAGTTCAAGCCGTCTCAAGGACTTAATCCTATTCTTAATGTCCGAGTTACGGGAGCCGTTGCGGAGATAACTCGCGTACCGATCAATTCCAACCGCCCCAATGATTTGTTTAGTCCGAACGAAGTGCCTGTTAGCAATCTGGGCGCGCAACGTACTTTGCGTGTCCAAGCCAGCATCACAGGTACGGCAACTGCGCCAGATATTCGCCTCTCTAGCAGCCCACCCCGCAGCCAAGCCGAGATTCTTGCTTTAATCGGTGGTGGTGTTTTACAACAACAGGGCGGCTCTGATCCTGCCTCGGCTCTAGCAAGTTTTGCTGGCGGCACAGTTTTAAATTTCTTGCAAGATGCGATCGGCGATGCTCTCAACTTAGCGGAGTTTAATCTCAGTCCAGTTACGACCAATACTAATGGCAGTAGTCGGAATGGAACCCTCGGTCTATCGGCTGAGGCGGCAGTCGATATCAGTAATAATTTCTCCATCTCTTTGCAACGGATTATCAACGACTCCACTCAACCAACTAATTTCTCAATTCGCTACCGCCTTGACCCAAATATTCTTTTGCGCGGAAACTATGGCTCTGACGGTAAAACGGGTGTCTCGATCGAATATGAG
>JAYTWB010000296.1:0-5332 GCA_043743655.1 Cyanobacteriota bacterium
GCCCGCAAAGCGGGCGAACTGCGATCTTGGTTTTAAGGCTATTCATACTTTTTTAATACTTTTCTATTTTCTACGGCGCAAAAATACTAAGAGCTTCTCAAAACCCTCAGGTAATGGGGCGACATTCTCAATTAATTCGCCTGAAACTGGATGCGTAAAAGTGAGCCGCCATGCGTGCAGTGCCTGACCTAATAAATATTGCGATGTCTCTTTGTTGGGATATCCATATAGTGGATCGCCTGCGATCGCCCAACCCATATGTGCTGCATGAACACGAATTTGATGCGTGCGTCCTGTTTCGAGATCGAACTTGACTAAGGTGTAGTGTCCTAAGCGCTCAGCTATTTGCCAATGTGTAACTGCTCTGCGTCCAGCGCTAACGACTGCCATTTTTTTGCGATCGCGTGGATGTCGAGCGATTGCAGCGTCAACCATGCCAGATTCACTGCTAGGAACTCCGCGCACAATCCCTAAATACTCACGCCGCGCTGTTTTTGCTTGAATTTGGGCTTGTAAATCTTGATGAGCGCGATCGCTCTTTGCAACCACGATTGCACCACTGGTGTCTTTATCCAAACGATGCACAATACCTGGTCGCTGAGTTCCATTTATACCTGACAACTCTGTGCAGTGCGATAAAAGTGCATTAACTAAGGTTCCATCTATATGTCCTGCCGCAGGATGGACGACTAGCCCCGCAGGTTTATTGATCACGATTAGATGCTCATCTTCGTAGAGAATATCGAGCGGAATCTCTTGGGCAATTAAGTCGAGAGGTGTAGCAACTGGCATAATTAACTGAATGCGATCGCCTGCTTTTATTAAATCCTTTTTGTTGTTACAAAGAGTCCCATTGACGGTGACATAGCCTTCATCGATTAGTGTTTGAATTCGCGATCGCGACAGATCGGTGATCTGCTCTGCTAAGAAACGATCAATACGCTCAGATTTAGCCAAATCTGCCGCAACTTCAATCAAGTTAGTATTGTTTGCTATAGAGACTATTTCTGAATCCATGAAAATCTAATTGTGTATTTAAAAAAATCTACAAACTGTTAGCGATCAAGCGGACTGATAACTTTCTCACAAAAATTAGACAGCGATCGCTCTAAGTAGCTCAGCGCAATTAAAAACCAAAACCCAGAAACTCAGACGACCTGAGTTTCTGGGTTTTAAGATTTAGACGGTTGATAAACTACTGTCGCATTCGCACTTGGGATATCTGTTTTTTTGAGTTTAGTGTTGATCTTCCCTAATCCTGACTCAGTGCCAATCCAAACTTGCTGATCGCGTACGAGTAAATTGATGATTGAACAGCTAGGTAAATTATAGATAGATGTGGTAATTGCCCCATTGTCGGTATTTGCAAGTACCAGCCCATCTCGCATTCCAATCCATAACTCACCTTTTTTGTCAGTTGCCAGAGCCACGATATCTCGCCCTGTGACCGAGTTGATACGGGCGATCGCTTTGTTAGTTTTGGGATTAATCTCGATGACATTGCGTGGTGTTCCTGCCCAAATTTTACCTGATGGATCAATGGTAATAGCTTGGACTATTTGACCAGATACAAATGGAATCCTCGCCGTAATTTTTGCAGTACTAGGATTAATTTTAAACAGACCGTCTAATGTTCCAACCCAAATATTACCCGCATTATCAATCTGCATTACATTAGCGGCTGTACCCGGAATATTGGGCAGTCGGGCATAGGTTTCGGCATTGTATGGGCTAATACGGGTGATCCCTTGATCGGTTCCCACCCAGATAAAACCTGCGCGATCGATCGCCAAACTCAAAATCCGGCTTGAGGATAGTTGGATCGCGATGTTTTCAATTTTGCCTGAGCTAGGTTGGATTTGATATAAGCCTGAAGTTGTCCCGACCCAAAAGTAACCGCGATTATCTTCTAATAAAGCGGTGACTGTGGAATTTGGCAAAGATATTGAGGCGATCGCTTTTCCTGATCGGGAATCAAGCTGGATTAGCCCTTGCCAAGTCCCGATCCATAATCGACCTTGATTATCAATTAAGGTTGAACTAATTCGGCTATCTAGACTTGATGATGGTTTGGAAGCGATTTGTAAATTTTTATGTTTTGAATGCTGCAAAGATATCTGACGGTCAACATTAAACGCTTCGGCAATATTTTCCGTAGTATTTCCAGCAACATTTCCCGCATTTATAGATACATAGCCAATTGTTATGGCTAATAAAGTTTTTGCGATCGCATTCATTATTGAAGTTGGGATATTTTTTGCTGTAAACATCTTTGTGAACCCTTTTAAGGGTCAGATGTTAACACAACAAATTGCGATCGCCACATCAACTTTATATCTGGTAGTAAGAAATATCTTCGCTTTTCTAGTATCTTTTATGTTTTTTTAGGGAGTGGCGCAGGGGCAGATATTTCAGGTTGCACAGGCTGTGGTGGTGGCTCGAGTGGCACAGGTTGCGGTGGTGCTGTCTCGACAGGAGTTGCGGTTGGATTAGTAGTTACAGGTTTAGGATCGGGGACGGGTAGTGGTGATGAAGTGGGTGCAGCAATAAACGGCTCATTTGTTTTCGCTGGAGATGGGTCTGAATTCTTTGTAATAGGTGGCTCATCACGTCTACGCTCAACTGGTTCATCACGCCGATCATTGCGATCGCTATTCGCCGTGCCTGAAGTGTAATTTATCTTAGGGCGATTGTTTTCGCTGGGCTTGCTGGGCAAATCGGAACGGCGAAATTGAATTGTACTTGCTTCTTTGACAGATGCACTAACTCCAAACTCAGAGGTTATTTGTGGCAAACTTGCTAACTGAGTGCTAAATCCAAAAATCAAAGTATTGTTGGCAATTCGCTTTTCAATGCTCTCTTTGTCAAGGCGTTTAGGTATAGATGATTTCCCGTCAGCCTTGATTCTGATTTCTTCACCTTTGGCGAGCGTGACTATCTCGGCAGAGCCTTTGAGCATGACTGTTACAGTGCCATCTAAAGCAATAATGTGGCGGTCTTCAGAGGCTTTGGACGGAATTTCTAGATATACAGTGCCATTGTTGCTGGATATTTCGCCAAAAGGAGTTTGGATTTGGGCTGTTGCTTTGCGATCGCTTGCAGTCCATGCGATTAAGCGTCCAGAGGTAAACTCAACTTGGTTTTGAGGCTTGAGAGTCAAGCTAGAATTACCACCAATGCGGATAACTGCCCCATTCCGCATTGTCACCTGAGCCGTGGAAGAATCTTCTGTACTTACACTTTCATTGACTTTGAGCGGTACACCCACAGTCGCAGGTCTTGCAGATGTGGCATTAATATATTTAACTCGCACGGGGTAACTGCGAATTTCACTAATTTCGGCGATCGCTTCAGTCGGTAAAGCTTCGGAGCTAAATGGCTTGGCGGGGGGATTGGGCATACAGCTAGGCAGCGTTACGGCTGTCAGAGATAAGACCAAAAGAGGCAAAAATTGCCTAAAGATTTTAGATAACTGCCAAAGCTGCATCGTAAATTTTTTGTAGAGTCTACAAAGCCAGTTTTTTCGCTATACTAGAAAGTCTGGTTAAAACCGTAAATTCTAATGTATCTATATTAGTTCTAAGATCGTTGTTTGACCATAGTTAACGTCATTATTGGTCGAGAAGTTAAGAAGAATCGCGTTTCGCGCCGCTAATCTCAAGGCTAAGACACCAATTATAAATTTTAAACGAGTAAGAGTCAAAAGCACATGGCAAAAAGTAATTTGCAGGTCATGCTGACCAAAAATGTTACGAAGTTAGGTAAACTCGGCGACTTAGTATCGGTCGCACCTGGTTATGCTCGAAATTTCCTCATACCTCAAAGTATGGCAATTCGCGCTACTACAGGTGTTGTTAAAGAAGTCGAAAGACGCAAAGAAGTTGAGCGTCAACGTTTGATCGCTATTCGTCAAGAAGCTGAAAGCCGCAAGGTAGCGCTTTCGACTATCGGCGGCTTTATCATTAAGAAAAAAGTTGGTGAAGGTAATGCGATTTTTGGTACTGTGACTGACCGCGAAGTTGCTCAGTTGATTACCGCAAAGTCGATGTTAGAAATCGATCATCGTGACATTACAATTCCTGAAATTAATCAAACAGGTAATTTTGATGTTTCGATCAAGCTCCATGCTGAAGTCGTGGCGATTATCAAAATCCAAGTTGTTGCTGAATAATTGGTTTTTAAAATAAATCCACATAAAAAGGGGTCGCTTGGCGACCCCTTTTTATATGGATGATTGGGATTTATTTACGAGTTCGATCGCTAGGGCGATCGCTTCGATCATGCTGGTGGGATCGGCAATACCTTTTCCTGCGATATCAAAGGCAGTGCCGTGATCGGGCGATGTCCTCACAAATGGCAAGCCAATTGTGGTATTTACAGCGCGATCAAAGGCTAAGAGCTTGACAGGAATTAAGCCCTGATCGTGATACATCGCCAGATATGCGTCATAGCCAAGCGTAACTTGATCGCGATCGCGCCATGCTTGGGCAGGATTGACCCACATTGTGTCAGGCGGGATCGGATTGGTAATCTGCACATTGGGGTGTTGCTGGCGGTATCGGTCTATTAAAGGCTGCAACCAGTCGCGTTCTTCGATTCCCAGTTGTCCTTGTTCGCCGCTGTGAGGATTGATCCCCGATATAGCAATACGTGGATTAGCGATCGCAAAATCTTGCAGTAGCGATCGGCGTAATAATTCTAATTTCTGCTCGATTAACTCAGGCGTAAGCTGATTGGCAACTTCGCTTAAAGGTATATGGACTGTTGCGAGCAGAGTTCGCATTACCCAGTTTGTATATGGTGATTTACCGACAAATAGCATCCCAAAATCATTAACTTGACTACGCTCGGCGAGTAACTCCGTTTGTCCTGCATAGTCATGTCCTGCGGCTTTCCAAGCAGACTTCGCGATTGGTGCGGTGACGATCGCATCAAATTTTCCTGCGAGAGTTTGGGCGATCGCGGTCTCAAGGTAAGCAAAGCTGGCTGCTCCACTGGCTCGATTGCCGATTCCTAGCGAGATATGCTCATCAGTGCAAATATCGACAATCTCTAAGCGCTCAGGATCAATTAAAGATTGTGAATGATTTTTTAACAAATCATAAGTTTCGGCAAGATAGCGGCGATCGCCAAACACAGTAAACTCTGCATCTATTTCTGGATGGGCTTTTAGATTGGCAAGAGCTTTTAAAACAACTTCTGTGCCGATTCCTGCGGGATCGCCTATAGTGAGAGCTATTCGGGGTTTAGAGTTTAGATAAAAATTTTCTAGATTATCCATGAGGTTTAGGAATTAGACACGATAAGTAGCTAAGACCCAAAAGCTGTGGCG
>JAYTWB010000297.1:0-5324 GCA_043743655.1 Cyanobacteriota bacterium
CCGCCCGAAAGCGTCCACGAATCGAACTCCCTGGAATAACACCAGTCTGCGTAAATTGATCTCGAAAGATGAGATTGAGATTACCAGTCTCTTCACCAGCCGCCGCGCCAACATGCAAAGGGGCAAGGGTTTCAATGATGCCGTAAGCTTTTTTATACATTAGTCCACTCCTTTTTGTTCATTTTTAATTTCAATCGGTAAACACAATCCACAACCCAACTGCTTGAGCAATGTATTGCGTCCCTCTGGTAGTTTTTGCCTACTACTCTGAGGAAACCACTCATTAGGAAACTTCCACCAAGTGTTATGTTCCTCTGGCAATGGGTGCTTGAGTACATACACCGTCCCCGCAGGTACAGCATAGCGCCCAACCCCCAACACGCTAGATGATTTACCATCACCTTTACCCAATCGATAGCGAAATGGTACAGGGCGATCGGTCAGCATTTGCGGCGGTTTATGACTAGCTTTAAAAGCTGATGGGTAACGCTCAGAGAGATTATTTGTTCCCCAAACCGCAGGACAGATCAGTGCAAAACTCTTCTCAATTGGCGCATTCAGTAAGTCCAAGATTTCAGACTTTAGTTTCTGACTAGAGATTTCCACCATGTGATTTTCACCACCAAAGCGATACCAACCATCATCAAGCTTATGGGTTGAGAGATAAACCAAACAGCTATCTTCATCCATTTGAACTGCGTTTTCTAAGAAGAGTCCATCCTCTTGAAGCACATGGCGCTGCTCATTCTGCAACGAAGGATGCAAGATCGGTGAAAATTTCCAAGGATTTTTTGCAACGCCGTCTTTCTGTATCAATTTTATCGAATCACTCCAATAGTTGATTTTTTGCCATGAATAATCAGCCTTTAATTCTTTCTCATCTCGATCCCATTTGCCATTTACGATTTTCCACTCAGCACAATCATTTTCATCAATAGTGCGCGATCGCGGCATCGGCACATAGAAATTCTGATCGGAGACCAAATCATCATCCTTAGCCCAAAAAGCACCAGCAACGGTCAAATTTTGTTTCAGTTGTGTGATTTCTTCTTTGGTAGCAGATGTATTTTCTTGATAATTGCGTAAGATCAATCCTGACAATACCGATGCATCTGGAGGGAACTTTGCACCTGACTTACCAACTAAATTTTCAGCAGATAAAAAAGCCCCAGCACTAGCATAGAGAAAGCCAAGAGGTTTAACAATAACTAGATATTCAAACATCATTTTTCTCCGCCAATAGTTGCCATCCCACTTTAATCATGCTCTCAATCCATTGAATTAGCACTTTAGTATCTTCTGTATTGGTAATGTTGCTACGCTTACTAGAAAGTACAGCATAGTTCTCATCACCAAAATGGAGTTTGAATAAAGCTAGAGCGATCGTCGAGTCTTGATTTATAGAGTTTATAGAGGGTATTGCATGACGCGCCTTAAGCTGTGCCAAATCGGTATATACATGACTCCAATTAGCTTTTTGACCAGTATTTCCATCCCGATCGCAATAATCTTTCAACCAAGACAAATACTCCCAAGGCGTAGTCCATTCTACAAACTGACCATTATTAAACACAACCCGAATCGTCACGCGATCGCGCCCCAAACTCTTCGCCCTTTTCTCAGCCTCGCGACAATGCTGCAAAACATCACGTTGCGGCACACTATGCCCCGCCCACACAAAACCGACACTGAGGCTAACATCAGGCTCATCGCCGTCATTTACTCTCAAGCCTTTACTTCGCATATCCTCGCGTAAAATTTCCCAGCGATCGCTTAAACCACATAACCAATCAACAACTTCCTGCTTATCCCTTTGAGGTTTAGCGTCAGTGCCATAAATCACACCGAGAAAATCATCCCCACCTGCATAAACAACTCTTCCCAGCGCAATCGCACCAGTTTTAATATCAAAATCACTTTGGAAACCATGCCCCCACCTGCGTAAGCAGGAACTAAATTCTCTAACTTGATCAGGGTCAGATAGGCTTTTGAGGTAGTTACCGATGCGATCGCCATCGCCCATAAACCAACCAGTCCAGTAGGTTTCTTGCTTCTTATCATCCTTTCGTAAAAGTTTAGTAAAACTCTCTAGCTCAAAAGCTTTCTTATCTCCATCCAGAATTACTCTATAGAAGTCGATTTTATTTGTAACGTCTTCATAAGTAACTAATCTCTTAACCAACTCAGGAATACTCAAGCGCTCATTTTCATTGATGTAAGCTCGATCATTTTCACTACCATAAGGATCAAGTTTTTCTGCTAAAACATTGTAGAAATCTCTGATTTTCTGTGCTGAGTCCTGTGAGTCAAATTGACTCTGAGAATTACGCTCTTTCTTAGGAATAATCTGTCGATCCATATGTGGATGGGCGATCGCATCATGTCCCGACAAACTAGAGCTTTCGCCATTCCAATTCGGTACAGTCCAAGCACGCTGCAATTTGCGAGTTTCTAGATCATCCATTGCTAATGGAATTGACTGTCCTTGCCCTAAAAACACTTCCCATGCATGAAGTCGCCAACGTTTCCATGACATATCCCATTCATAAGTGGAAACATCTGACACATTTGCTTCAACCCAATGCTTACAACTATCAATAATTTTTTGCCATCCTACAAGCAAGGCATTTTCTAAAAGATTTCGCGCTATGTCTTTTTCGATTTCACCAACTATCAATACGCGGTTGGGCATTCCCTGAATCAGATCAGAATCTCCTAAAAATACAGGAGATACAACTGTTAAATCTTCCTTTTCTGCCGCTTTAACAATGCAGTAGCTCAAATAAGACAAAATTTGCGACGCGCCATAGAGATCGCGCAACTTGCGAGACTTCTCGATAAAGCCTTGCACAGGCGCAAAAGTAATTACCGTGTATTTCGCGCTTTGAGATACTTGGGTTGGTGGCTTTTCACTTATTTGTAATGCTTTAGTCACGATCGCATTGCCTCCCACACACATTTATAAAAGCAATTTATCAGTATTTCAACAGAAAAACAAATTAATTAAAATATTTTTCTTATTTATTTACATAAGTCAAATACATCTCATAGAAATAGTTATATGTATATTTATAATATTTAGTAAATATCGTCATTTACTTGACAAAAAGTTATGCCTAAGCCTAGCAACTTGCACCAATACAGCGATCGCCAAGCCTTTGATCGCCTTATGCTTCTGATTGCCACATTCATTCATCATCCCGGAATTGGCTGCCCCGATCGCCTTGGCAATAATTCCCAATCTGTCCATGAATCCCTAGAAGCGGTTCAAGAAAAAGTTTGTGAAGTCGCCAAACAATACGATATCCGATTAACTAAATATTCCATTCCCACCCTCCGCAAAGACTTAGTTGCACTGCGTAAATATGGCATTTTAGAAAAGCGGATTTATCGTTGGGGCTACTTTTTAGGCACAGGCGTGATGTCTCTCAAAGACTTGCAAGTGGCGCTGAATGCGATCGCTTCAATGGCAAAATATCAGCGATCGCCTCAAGCAATTCGCATTTATGATGATCTCGAGAAGAAACTGCGTACCAAATCAGAATCATCAGATATTCTTTATCCAGTGCGATCGCAAATAGATCGGGCGATTATTTATACTGATATTGACGAGATAATTGATCGCAAAAAAAACCGCTATAACCTCTATCAAAGTCTCGATCAAATCGAAGCGGCAATTCTGATCGGTCAAGCGCTCGAGATACATCGATATATCGATCCCTATAGTAATAATATTGGCTACTTGCAAGTGTTCCCTTTACAATTAATCTATCATGATATTGCTTGGTACTTGCTCTATGAATATGTCAATAATGGACATCTAGAGATAGAACGAGTTGATAGATTTACGGAGCAGATCGAGTTAATCGATCAACCCAGAGGCATTGATCTGCAAAGATCAAGGCTTGCTGTAGCGCTGCAACTTATCAAAAATGGATGGGGTTTATATCTGGGTGAACAAGATAAACAGCTAAAAGAGATTGCTGGGAATCTCGAATATATGCATATCAAAATTCGCTTTTTTGCGCCTGTGATTACATTTATTGAAGAAGGAGAAAAAAGGCATTTTTCACAATCATTCGATAAACACGGCAAACCAGAATATCTTGATTACAATATCTCGCTACCAGAGCGATCGCTGAACGAGTTTTGTCGTTGGGTCAATCAATTTATGGATAATGCTCAAGTGCGTGAACCACCTGAATTAGTTGAGCGTTATCGTTCTCAAGTCAAGCAGTTAGCAAATTTATATAATGAATAAAAAGCAAATTATCACTTTTGTCGCGATCGCCGCTTTAATCGCCACTATAGCGATCGCGATCAATTTTGGACAACCTAAAACCTCAGAAAATCAACAACTATCAGAAAATCAACAATTAACTGTATCCGCAGCCGCTAGTCTCAAGGATTCCTTAACCGAAATCACCAGAATATATAGCCAAAACAATCCAAAAGCCACGATTCGCAATAACTTTGCTAGTTCTGGAGCCTTACAACAACAAATCGAAAATGGCGCACCAGTGGATGTCTTTTTTGCAGCAGCAAATAAACAAATGGATGCACTAGAGAAAAAAAATCTGATCCTGATCGACACTCGCCGCAATCTCTTATCTAATCGGTTAGTTCTGATCGTTCCCACCGAGTCTAATACCAACAGGCTGGCTAGCTTAGAAGATTTAACTGAACTCGATATTCAACGCATCGCGATCGGCGATCCGCGGACTGTACCTGTGGGTCAATATACTGAGCAAGCATTGAAAAAATCAGGTAAAAAACCAACAATTTGGGAACAAGTTCAATCAAAATTAGTGTTGGGAAACAATGTCCGTCAAGTTCTGCAATTTGTGGAGTCTGGTAACGCTCAGGCGGGTATTGTCTATGCAACTGATGCAAAAACTTCAAACAAAGTCAAGATTGTGCAAACAATTAACGCTGAGTTACATGATCCAATTATCTATCCGATCGCAGTTCTGCAAAAAAGTGAAAATAGAGCAGTAGCCAAAGCGTATCTTCAGTTTTTGATCAGTGAACCTGCCAAGTTAATATTTGAAAAACATGGATTCAGTACCCTTTAATTTTTCACCATTATGGATATCGCTAAAGATATCGAGTTTAGCGATCGCGATCACTTTTTGTTTAGGAGTTACAGCAGCTTATGGCTTACTAAATTATCGAGGCAAATGGAAATCTCTAATTGATGTACTTCTACTATCACCATTAGTCTTACCGCCGACAGTTGTTGGTTTTTTGTTATTACAACTGCTCGGTCAAAATGGCGTATTTGGGAAGTTGCTACAAGCGTTCCATTTAAATATTATTTTCAC
>JAYTWB010000298.1:0-1857 GCA_043743655.1 Cyanobacteriota bacterium
AAACGCTCATCTGCCCCTGTTTCTTTGTTGACATCGGGGTGATATTTTCGAGCTAAGCGTCGATATGCTCGTTTGATCTCCTCTTTGTCAGTACTGCGATCGACTCCGAGAATTTCGTAATAATCACGCGCCATAGGGGGTTTCTCTGTCGCCTAAAAGGATTCATGGACAATAGTTCTAGTTTAACCTAGCACTTATCGTTTATTTGTAGATGTTGATCAGAAATACGTTTTACCGTACATCTTTGGCTTTTTATAGTTTCTAAGTAAAGTCTCTGAATAACTTTAAGGTTTAGTTTTTACACTCACATTTCCTTGATTTACCAATGTTTGGCAAGCGAGACGATAATTTTTGGGCTTGTTTTTAAGTTTACGCTCTTCAAATTCGGTTTTAGGAGAGAGATTTTCTAGCCCTTCGACAATTTCAACAACACAGGTGGCACACTGTCCATAACCATTGCAGTTAGAGAGTTTTGCCATAAATTTATAGATATCGATGTTGTTTTCGAGAGCTTTCATCCGCAGGTTTGCGCCATCCATGGCGATCGCTTCTTTGGCTTCATTTACAAACTTAATGTTTGCCATAACGGGGTGTTAATTCTTTGTTAATTTTTATTACTTAATCATTATCTTATCAGCACAAGGGATCACGATTTGGTTTCTTGACATCTCAGTCTGACATCTTAGAATGATATTTATGGCGACATTTCCTTCACATTCAGACATTAAAGTCCTTGCAGATGACTTGCATGGACTAGTTGAAAATCTTGAATCAACTGAGCATGGAGAGCTAATTTATAGGGCGTTACAGGCGATCGCTCAAATTAGTCAGACCAAAGCTGAGCGAGTTGACTGGAAAATTTTAGCTGGCTCTTTGCAAGATATACAGAAGGCGATCGCGATGTTTTATCCTTATCGCCTTAATCGTAAAGTGAGTATTTTTGGGTCAGCGCGTACTGATCAAAATGCGCCTGAATATCAACAAGCCTATGAGTTTGCTGAAAAAATCACTAAACAAGGATTTATGATAATTACGGGTGCGGGCGGCGGCATCATGGCGGCTGGAAATGAGGGCGCTGGCGATAATTCGTTTGGACTAAATATTAATTTGCCATTCGAGCAATCAAGTAATGAATTTGTATCTGAGGCTTCGCGATTGGTCAACTTCCGTTATTTCTTTACTCGCAAATTGTATTTTGTGAAAGAGAGTGATGCGATCGCGCTTTTTTCGGGAGGATTTGGGACACAGGATGAGTTTTTTGAATGTTTGACCCTTTGTCAAACAGGACGGACAACGCCGCGTCCGATCGTGTTAATAGACAAGAAAAATGGTGAGTACTGGAAAGGTTGGGATGTTTTTGTGCAGAATCATCTGCTCGACAGAGGCTTAATTACAGAAGAAGATCGCAGTCTATACAAAATCACAGACGATGTTGATGTTGCTTGTCAGTTTATTAATTCTTTTTATAGCGTTTATCATTCTTGCCGAGGAGTTGGTGATTTACTCATAATTCGGTTGCATATTGAAATTACGGATGAGCATCTGGCGCGACTAAATGAGAACTTTAAGGATATCTTGCTCAAAGGTGAGATTGAGCGTAGTCAAGCATTACCGATAGAAGCAAATGAGATGCATGTGATTGATTTGCCACGCTTAATTATGCATTTTAATCAACATGATTTCGGGCGTTTGTATGAGTTAATTGCTGCGATTAATGACACTTGCGATCGTGGTAATCCGATGATTTGTCATCCTGAACTACGTTAGTTGGCATAATTAAAACCCAAAACCAGAGGTTGTTCCGCCCGCTACGCGGGCGGAACAACCCTTTTGGTTTTTAGGTTACTTATGCCTAGT